>RKRO01000337.1 GCA_007571355.1 Candidatus Poribacteria bacterium
CTTTGTCCATCGCTTTTAAGCATCTTATCCGCTAAATCAACGAAATAAGATCCGAGCCCTGCCTTGCCCTGCCCGACGGAGTTCTCCATGCTACTTAGTGTCTGCCTCATCTGCTCAGCAATATCAGGATCTCTATCGCCAAAGAGTGTTGTCGGCACATCAGGATCCTGCGAATTATTATCCGCGCCCGGACGCGTAAAAGGTGGGTTGTCCACAACAATATCAAATTCGCCGTGTGCAAACGCCGGATCTTCGGAGGTATCCCGGCCATCATCTCCCCGGACCTGCTCTGTGTTTATCAAACCCAATGGCAGCACCGCCTGCGGATTTTCAAGGAGATCCAAAGCACCGAGGGCGTACCGGCCATCAATGCGAGGTGTCCCATACGCCATCGTATGAATACGCGTTTTCCCGATCCTTATGTCAGGAAAAGTACTCGCAATAATTGACGCAGTGAGATGGCTTGCGTTGGGCATAATGTCACATCCAACGAGATTGTTTTCTATCATCTGGCGGTGAATCTCTCTGCCGTTTCCGCCAGTCTGTTCGTAAAGTGTCAAAAGACGTTGGTAGACCCCATTCAATAAGGCACCCGTTCCACACGCAAAATCAGCGACTTTCAGATGTGAAAGGTCCCTATTTACCCCCCCCCCACTTATGTTAAGTAAATACTTATGTGCAGGTAAAACAAGGGCAGAGAGCAAAGCGACAGACTCCGGACGCGTGTAATAGGTCTTTATAAATCGCCTGTCAACAATCAACCGTTGGAACACAATACCTGCCAACTCATGGACTTGTTCCAAGCCTCTATCAATGAGTTTTTGAACGGTATTCCGTAAGAGCCACAAAACCTTTCCGATAAGCCTATCGTCTATTGACAACGCCCTAATCAGTTGGTATGCGACATCAAAAATAGGGCGATAGTTCACTTGTCGGATGCTGTCCCATGCTGTCAAGATGTTATCAACGTTTAACCGTTCTTCGAGCGAGCGGAGCCGTCTGAGCGAAGGCACATTTTCCAATCCTGATGTACCGGCGAGCGCACTTTGAAAAATAAAAGCGTTTGTAATAATCAACATCGCCATTCTTGAAGTCTGTTCACACGCTTCTTGGTGGAGAATCGCCTCTAACTGCGTACTAATTTCCGAACGTTCATGCCTTGCAGCTTCTACCAAGAGGGCAGTTTCATTTACACCGTGCTCTAAATCGTAGGCGGCCTTGGCAACTCTGACAGTCGGGATAGCACCGGTATGGATAGCCGTCGCGATATCCATAAGGCTTCCCTTTATCCAGCCTTCTTTCGGAAAACGTGCAACAGCCTCAGAAGTTTCGCCGGTAAGGAGAACGTAATGAAAATCGTCTGCCTGACGGAGCGCGTTTTCTAACGCCCGATGTTGCACAAGGCGAAAACGATGCGGGACCCGCAAAGCCATCGCTGCGTTGACAGGTTCATAAGAGACGAGTCGTCTGTCCAAATGCTCCAGTGCTTGTGCTTCCCCAGTGAGGTTCGCGGTATTTGCCCCATCTATCTTCACCTCAATGACAACAGGCTCTCTCCCGCGTTCCCTTACCGTCAGATCCGGACGTTGGTTTTGGGTGAGGAACGTCTGGGTCTGTTGCGGTTGCACACGCCATGTGTTTCGCATCGTTTCGAGGATGTCTACAATTTTGGATGTAATAGTGTCTTCGTGTAGCATGATTAATTATTCCACGAGTGCCTGCTGTGCGACAGCGCGCCCGCGCTCCGTTAAAGTGAGCTGTGTCTCTGTTTGCGAAACACATCGGTTATGCAAGGCATATCGCACAACTTGGTTTGTAAAACTTGGATCCCAGCTGAGGTGCTCATGAAGACCCTCGATCGCTGATTCTGCTTCGGCTTCCGGGAGTCCTTCGTGATTGAAGAGGTGAATCACCAACATTGTCTGTGCAAACTCCCACTTTTGGCGTGCGTGTCTCCGTGCAATCGCGATAAGCCCGCGGTTCGGAACGACGAGAAAAATGAAACAGAAGATGAGAAGCGTCATGGTTGCGATGGAACCCGCAATGGAGACATCAAAGAGAAACGCCACCCAATACCCACTCACAGCGTTTACGCTTCCGATAATCGCACTCAGGATGAGCATCCGTGAGAGTTTGTCAGTCATCAGATAGGCAGTCGCAGGCGGTCCCGCTATGAGTGCAACCACTAAGATAGATCCGACCGCGTCGAACGCACCCACTACCGTCACAGATACAAAAGTCATCAGCCCGTAGTGGAGAAGCGTCGGCGCAAATCCTAATGCAGCAGCTAAGCTCGCGTCAAACGTCACCAACTTTAATTCTTTGTAAAACAGAAGGATAAAGACGAGGTTCAGTCCAAGAATCCCACCCATCACAGACAGGGCAACGGGGCCCAGATCGTAGCCAAAAACTTTCAGCCGGTTGAGCGGCGCGTATGCAAGTTCACCGAGGAGAACAGCATCCATATCCAAGTGAACGTTGCCTGCGAACCGAGAGATCAGAATCACCCCGATACTGAAAAGTGCGGGGAATGTCAACCCGATAGCGGCATCCTCTTTCACGAGTTTTGTCCGTTGCAGCAATTCAACGAAAAGCACAGTGAGCACCCCTGTTCCTGCAGCAGCAAGAATCAGAAGCGGTGACGAGAGACTCTCGGTAAGAAAAAAGGCGAGAACAATACCCGGCAAAATAGCGTGACTAATCGCATCGCTCATCAAAGTCATCCGTCGTAACACTAAAAACACGCCAGGCAAGGCGCACGCCACTGCTGTCACAATAGCGATGAGTTGGATGTCAAGATGAGCGTGTATCATTTCTTATTTTTTCCCCTGCTGTGGTTGTTTCAACAAACCATCTGTTGCTGTTTTCAGACCACGCCTGTTTCGTCGATGGCGTATTTGATCCCAAACAAGCCCGCGATTCGGCGCGAAAGCAATTGAGAATCCGACGACAACCGTTGCACACAACACAATCGTCGGACCGGTCGGGATACGAGACGCTGTGCTGCTGATAACCGTACCACTCACGCCGGCAAGTGCACCAAAACATGCAGCAAGAAACACCATCAGCCGGAGTCGGTTCGTCCATTGCCGTGCTGCGACAGCGGGGGCCACAAGCATCGCGCTCATTAACACGGCACCAACCGCTTGTAAACCGAGGACAATCGCTATAACGAGGAGACTCGTCAACAAAACATCAAGCGCACGCGTCGGAAACCCGATAGACGCAGCGAACCCCTCATCAAAAACAAGCAATTTCAACTCTTTCCAAAATACCAACATAATGATAAGGGCGATCCCACCGAGGATCCCGATGGTTAGGACATCGCGCCCCAGAATCGTTGCGGCTTGCCCGAAAAGAAACGTATCCAATCCCGCCTGATTCGCGTTCCCTGTGCGCTGAATGAGCGTATGCAGAACCAACCCGAAACCAAAAAAAGTCGATAGCACGATGCCGAGCGCACTGTCGTATTTAATACGCGTCAGCCGAACAATACTTATGATAAGCAGCGTGCCTAACCACCCTGCAATGGCTGCACCGAGCACCAGAATCAGCGGCGTTTTGCTCCCTGTCAGCAGAAAAGCAATCGCAATGCCGGGCAACGCCGCATGTGAGATCGCATCACCGAGAAGGCTCTGCCTGCGTAAGACTGCATAGGTACCGAGGGCACCACTCACCGTCCCAAGTAACGCTGCACCGATGCCAACAATCATGAGTGTGTAATCAAGATGGATTAGCGTGCTTAAATTTTGCATAAACTATCGTAACGTCCATAATTAAAGAGACATTTCAGGGATTGCAGAGACCCTCCCCTTGTAGGGGGTTTTTGATAGGGGGTTTTTGATAGGGGTTTCTTCAAGGTTCCCTCGCCCGCTGTCGCGTGTCTCATTCATGCTGAAATCCGCTATAATACCTATTTCAACGCCAGTTTGATGAATCACTTTGCAGGTGTTGCACGTTCTATTTTCGCAGCACAGAAACGTGAATTGTAGCACAAACTTCCAGTTTGTGCAGTATAGGCCTCAATTAACAGTAGACATTACATACGTCCAACATTTATCAAACTCACGTTATTTCATAAACCCTAAGCGTCCACCGTAAGTCTCGCGTAAGTTGTCAGATGTGAACACTTCGGGAACAGGCCCACTGGCGATACGACGAATATTCAATAGCATCACCCAGTCAAAGTAGTCAGCTACCGTCTGAAGATCGTGATGTACCACAACCACTGTCTTGCCGTCCGCTCGGAGTTTCTGAAGCAGCGTTACAATCGCGCGTTCCGTAGTCGCATCTACGCCTTGAAAAGGCTCATCCATTAGATAGACCGTTGCATCTTGGACGAGGGCGCGTGCAAGAAAAACGCGTTGCTGCTGCCCACCGGAGAGTTGACTAATCTGCCGAGTGGTATACGCCTCCATACCGACCTGCTCCAACGCCTGCATCGCCAGTTCGCGTTCTTTTCTTCCCGGGCGCCGTATCCAGCCGAGCGCGCCGTAACAGCCCATCGTCACGACATCCAAGACGTTTGTCGGAAAATCCCAATCCACGCTCCCGCGTTGGGGCACATAACCGACAATCCGCCGCTGTGCCTCGTAAGGCTTGTCGTAAATCAAGACATTCCCAGCAGCCGGACGTACCAACCCTAAAACCGCCTTGATCAACGTTGTTTTACCTGCACCGTTCGGCCCAACGATCGCCAAAAGCACACCGGGCGGAACATCAAGGTCAATGTCCCACAAGACGGGTTTATCCTGATAGGCAACCGTTAGATCGGTCACCTCAATGGCTTTCGGTTCAGATGCTTCCATGCCTAATTTTCTCCGGTAGGAGAGGTTTCTGCTCCTATTCTTTTATTAATGCCTTCACAATCGTATCAATATTATGTCGGACCATTCCGATGTAGGTGCTCTCAGGCGTTCCTTCACTTCCCATAGCGTCTGAGAAAAGTTCCCCACCAATCTCCACATCAAACCCTTTGGATTTCACAGCGGCTTTCACCGCTTCAAGGCTCCGTGAAGAGACAGAGGACTCTACAAAAATAGCGGGAATACGTCGTTCCGCAATAAACGTCGCCAATTCCTGCACATCAGCGATACCCGCCTCTGTCGACGTGCTAATACCT
>RKRO01000395.1 GCA_007571355.1 Candidatus Poribacteria bacterium
AATATGTACCTATTACTTCGTAAATCTGTTGTACAGAGGTATCTCGGTATGGACCTCTTTGACGATTCATGCGATATCCAAACACCTGTACCTAAAACTCATTTGGGAGCACTTACGAATTTTGTGCAATGGGTATTTGGCGCGCAGCACCAGCCATCACTTTTCACGGATCCAGGGTATCTTGATAAGTTTGGCGAGATTCTCGAAAGTCCTCAAGCCGTTCAATATTTGGAATATAGCGAGAATCCTAACTTTGACCACGCTTTTCAACTAGCAGCAGTGGACGAGTCAAAGCTTGTTCAACTCCTCATCGAGGCAGCAGCCAATCTTAAACTCGCTTTGCCTAGTGCTCATTATTGCAAAGACTCTCAGGAGATACAGCGTGCTATAGAAAGGTTAGCAATTGATTGTAAACAACTCTTCAAACAGTTTCCAAATCTCCAAGAAAAATTCTTAAAAGAACACCAAGTACTGGAATTCTTAATCTCCAAGTCCTCTTAACGAAAAGGCACGCTGCCTAAAATCACATAGGACTAAACGTGTTATGTGAATGGATAAGCGGGGTGGTGCTATTTGACGAGTGGTAACTCGTTACAATATGGAAATGCTCAGATACCAACTCTTTCCCCGATCTATCGGAATAACCGAGCTAATTCAGCATGTCATTGAATGTTTTGAGAAAACGTACGCGCAGATAAATTCTCTTGAAAACAAACTGAAAAGTAACCAAGTTTTGGACATATTGAGACCTCATCTTGAGAGCATTGGATTTACGGTCGAAACAGGAAAAGCAAAAGGACAAAAAATTCCTGTTCCTGTCCTCTTCGGTTTGAACAATACTGTTGACCAGTCCTTTAGCACTGATGGTATGAGCAAGGATGGGAAGATAGTCCTGGAAGTTGAAGCTGGCAGAGCGACCACCAATTATGCGTTTCTTAAAGACATTTTTCAAGCATCCATGATGCATGGCGTTGAATTTTTGATCTTGGCTGTTAGGAACGACTACAGAGGTGCTGACGATTTCCAAAAGGTGTACACATTTCTGGAAACGCTATACATCAGCAGTCGGTTGGAGTTGCCTCTAAAAGGTGTTATCCTGATAGGGTATTGACGATAGATTACGGAATTTCCGAAATTCCCTCAGTCAATCCGAATTTATCAGAATGTCCATCTTATCCCTCTTGATAGGGAGGAGGGGTTGTCTTCCTAAAAGTGTGCATTGATTTTCGGATGTTACGATAAAGATCCGTTACGGCGAAAGGGTCGCCTCATCCCGTACAATGATCTCTGGATTGCTGCAATTGCGATACAACGCCGACTCATTCTCGTCATACGAGACTCACACTTTGATGAAGTCGAATCTTTACAGACAGAATACTGGTAGATACTACACCAACAGCAGATACGGATCTTGAATATAACCGGAAACCGTTTGCAGAAACTGAGCTGCAGGCGCGCCATCTACAACCCGATGATCGAACGTTAAACTCAACGTCAGTAGACTCCGAATAGCAATCTCATCGTTGTGAACGATTGGCTTTTTCAGAATCCGTCCCACCCCAAGAATAGCACTCTCCGGTGGATTGATGATAGGCGTGAACGCATCAATCCCAAAGTTCCCGAGATTCGTAATTGTAAAGGTTCCACCTTGAAGTTCTCCGGGTGTGAGTTGATTACGCCGCGCCCGTTCAGCGAAATCTTTTACCTGTGTTGAAATCTCCGATAACCGCTCCTTATCAGCATTCCGAACCACCGGTACTACCAGTCCATCCTCCAAGGCAACCGCAACGCCGATGTTAATTTTCGGTAAGAGATGGATTCCCTCATCTGTGAGCGTTGCATTGAGCCTCGGATGTTCCCGCAAAGCATTTGCCACAACTTTCACAAGCAGATCGGTGTAGGTGATACTGACCTCTCTTGTCTGTAGTTTCTCATTGAGCATCCCACGCAATTCAACGAGTCCCGTTGCGTCAACTTCGGTATGGAGCGTGACGCTGGCATTCGTCTGAGTGCTTAGGGTCATCCGTTCTGCAATGATTCCGCGGATCCCCTCCATAGCGATAACTTCTGCTGGATGCTGAAGCACCGGAGTCTCTACAACAGGCACTTCAGGTACTGCACTGGCGACTTGTAATACATCGTCACGGACAATTCTGCCATCGGGTCCAGAACCGACGATTGAGGTGAGATCAACACCGTGCTCTTTCGCCAGCCGCCTCGCGAGCGGCGATGCCTTAAGACGCTTCGTTTCGGTTGAAGGTGCTGGTCCTCGCAAGTCGATGTACCGTTGGACATCGCTTTCGAGGATACGTCCCCCAGGGCCTGATGGTTTGACTTCGGTCAGGTTGATAGCGAGTTTCTCGGCGAGTTGACGCGCTGCAGGAGAGGCTTTCGGTGCGTCCCCAATAGGCGATGGTGTCGGTTTCTGTTGCTCGGTTTTCGCTTGCATCTGTTGTTCCGGCGCAGTGTCCGTTTCAAGGCGCGCAACCTCTTCACCCGGTGCACCAATAACAGCGAGCAACGCGTTGACAGGGACATTGGTGCCTTCTTCCGCGAGGATCCGGGCGATAATCCCATCGGTAGGCGACTCTTGTTCATGGACGACCTTATCGGTCTCAATCTCAAGCAAAGGCTGCCCCTCAGTGACGGTATCGCCTTCCTTAACGAGCCATTTCCCGATTTTGCCTTTGGTCATCGTCTGATCCATCTGAAGCATTTTTAATTCGACTGCCATATTTTTAATCTTCCTTGCGGTTCAATAAGACCGTCATTTGTGCGTCTCGATCAATTCAATCAGCAACTCGACATTCGCATCTTTTTCTAAGATGAGCGCGAATTTGTGGTATTCTTCGCCTTTGAAAATCGCTTGAACAAATGGACTAAAGGCGATCAGAAACTGACTGCCCAAAAAGTTTAGCGGCTTGCATATCTCCAAAGCGATAATTGCCGGCGCGGTCAGCCCCCGCCGGACAATCCACGTTGCTGCCTTTTCAAGTAAAGCACGCTGCTCCGGTTCCGGGATATCCTCAAGCACAGCCGGTATTTCGTTGTTCAGTTCGTCGTTTGGATTGAACATAGTTTAAAGCATCGCTTTACAAACGCGAGTTTATCTTAGATGTCCAAGTCGCTGAGGTAGTCAGCAATCTGTTTTGGTTGCCCGTCAACAGTCGTCTCCATTGCGGCGATGACCAGCACAAAACTTTTGATGTTGTCCTCAATCCGTGTATCAGAAGGTTCACCACCATCAAGCCAATTCAGGAATTCATCGAACAGATGCGTATGTGCGTGATATGGAATTGGCGGTGCTTCGTAGACTTCTGTTTCACCCCCGACGCGATGGATCGTCATCTGGTTTCCACCTGCGATCTCGACGGCTCCCTGCTCAAATTCTGCGCGGTAGTGTTCAGAATTCCAACAATTAATAATACCCACAGCTGAGCTATTACCTTCATAAGAGGTATGAACGCCGTTATCCATACGCATCATATAGAGACCACTGGAGTAGTGCTGGAAACTCGACCATTCGGGGTTCCAACCAAATCCGATTAAGGTCTCACAATCGCCGCCAGAAAGGAACCGGAGCATATCTAAATGATGAACGGAGCCTTCAAAGAGGAGTGCGAAATCCATATCGTGTCGCCACTCTTTTCCCCAAGAGAGATAGCGACGGTAGTCACAGGCGTATCTACCAACGATATGCTGGAGTCGCCCCAATCTACCTTCATCACGGATACGGACGAGTTCCTGTTTATTATTCGCATAACGATAGTTTTGGATAATCGCGCAGGGGAGTCCGGTTTTCTGTGCGGTGTGCACCATCGCCTTCGCTGCGTCCAAGGTATCCGCGATCGGTTTTTCACAGATAACAGGCATCCCGTTTTCCATAGCAGCGATCGCCGCCGGACTGTGGAATTGCGGTGGGACAGCGATCCCACAAAAGTCAGCCTTGACAGCTGCACACGCCTCATTAAAATCTGTGAAGAGTTGTGAGGCACTGAGTCCTAACGTCTCGCCTTGCGCTGCGAGAACGTCCGTATTCACATCCGCCAAACCGATAATCTCAATCCGGGCACTGAAATTAGTAGTGAAGTTGTGGATCCAGCCGCCGGCCATACCACTGCCCCCAATCATCAAACATGTTCGTTTTGCCATAATTTTAATGTTCCTTACGCGGTAGATTGCCGCATCAGTTTGCCACGTTCAACATAATCGTCCTTGCCATGCCGGACGCGTTCAAGTTCGGCTTCGGTAGCGTCACGACGTACGACTGCGGGTACCCCGATTGCGACGGTTCCGGGTGGTATTTCTTGCCCTTCCCGTACAAGTGTCCCTGCTGCAACAATAGCCCGTTCACCGATGACCGATCCTGTTAACAGGATCGCGCCCATCCCAATCAGAGCTGCATTGCCAATCGTACAACTGTGGAGAATAGCACCGTGACCGATCGTAACGTCATCACCGATAAGACAAGGCATCTCTTTGTCCATATGTATGACCGCACCGTCCTGCACGTTGGTACGACATCCAATTCGGATCGGTTCTAAATCGCCGCGGAGCACACTGTTAAACCAGATGCTTGATTCTTCACCAATGGTTACATCGCCGATGATCATCGCACCCGGTGCAACGAAGACAGAGACGTGTATATTCGGTGTTATACCCTCGTATTCTATCAACATTTTCCCTTCTTTCTTGTGTTTTTAGCGACAGACGCGTTTGCCAAACTCACCTATCACTGCTCTGACCTCATAGTTGCGCGACTAACAACTTGCGAAGATTGCTTATACCCCATCTATAGGCCCCTATGAACATAACTACAAGGAGAAGAATCAATCCCGTAAAGAGGACGAAACTTTTTGTATGCCACACTATCACCGGCACAATGATGAGTCCCACATTAACAATGAGTATTACTGTGAAGGTTATAACCCGTAAAAGCGGTTTGGGTTGTTGTGTTAATTCTGCCATCCATGGCAGCGTTCCGATCGCTGTATTTAATGCGCATCCCGATGGCAGCAGTATTATAGGTGCCAGTAGCAGCGGTGTCCAATTGTGCCTTGGAATTGGAAGCAGATAAACAGCGACCAATGCCCAGAATTCAGCATAAATCAACGCACAGAGGAGCGTCGTCAGGAATTTTCCTATAAATACTAATCTCGGTGTGACAGGGGCAGATTTCAACATCCACCACGTTTTTGCTTCATCCCGAAGGCCGTTGCAACTAATCCCGAAGGTAATAAAAACGCTGTAAAGTACAATTTGCACGGTAAGACTCTCAGCCGCGTTCCCACCACCTCCTTGTATCAGCAAAACACCGATGTGAACAGCTAAAAATAGCGTAAGCATTAGTATCGCAATGAGCCGTCCACTATGCTTGACAAAGATTAGAAAGTCTTTCAGCATCATGGCTTTTATCGGACCCCGCCCCAATGCTATGGCAATACCTTTTAGCGATGATGCTTTGGAACCACCGTTGCGTCGTATAGGTTTACGCTTGGCTCTCAAGAGGCGGATATTTTCCCACCCACGCTGATAAATCAGTTGCGCGACGAGTGTTGCCATTCCCACAGACACAACACTTCCGCCGATACCCCCGAGTACCCATCCCAAACGGTTTCGTATTGTAGATTCATCCGTCCAGATCAATAGGAGCTGCCCAATCCATTCGTGCGGATACCATTTAGCGGCTGCATCTGTCGTTTCTGGGGCTGCCCAATCGAGCAAAAACTGTTTCACCGGTATCGCATCAAACGATGTAAACAGGGTCAACGGCAGAAGGAAACCCACCGTCACGCTGACCGCCGTCCCGATTACCTTGAGTGTTGTAATGAGTCCAGCTGACGAAAAGAAGCGAGCGATGAACATTACACTGATGGTAACATAACCCGCGATGACTATGAGAAGACATATACACGTCGGAAATAGTCCTACATAAAAATGCCACGGCAGTTCAAAAATTAGCCCGAATATCACCCACGGCGGGCCCAGAAAACAGAGGATGCTCAAAAAGCGCGTAAGAGTAAGGTGGACGAACTTATATCCAAAAATCGTCACCGGACGCATCGGTGTAGCGTGTAAGCGTGCGGTATCCGGTGCTTCATATAGAATCTTCAGTGAACCTTCCATCAACTCTTTGGCAACGACAATAACGCCAAACGCTATGAACCCGTTAATGACACCCAACAGAAGCGCAGGATCTGCTTCGGTAAGACGTAAATGGCTAAAAAGGGTGTTACCTAACACCGACAAAGCGATGATGAGAACAAGATAAGCAATGCCTTTTAAAACGCCTTTCCGCCACGTCTCTCCGCTATGTTTAAGGTTATTCATCCATCCTTGATAATCGGCTTTTAATAGAATCCTGATATTTTTTAACATGAGAAATGACTTTCGGCTATCAGTGAGAACGGTTCTCTGCTAGCTACGCATTGCTGATTTTTAGGCATCTGCCGTTAGATCAAGAAAAATATCCTCCAACGTTTCGGTCTGCTGCGAGTTATTACCGGTGGGGTCCACATGGCTTTCACGCTTTCTCTGCTGTAATTCCGCAAGCGTTCCAACAGCGATAAGTCGTCCCTGACTAATAATGCCGACGCGGTCGCATATCCGCTCAGCAATTTCAAGTATATGTGTTGTCATAAAGACGGTACAGCCTTGCTCACAGCGTTCGCGCAAAATCTCCCTGACGGTGCGCGCGCTTCTCGGATCCAGACCACTGGTAGGTTCATCAAGGAAAAGGATTCTGGGGTGATGCACGAGAAGCGAGATAAGTAGAATTTTCTTCTGCATACCGTAGGAATATCCTTTAATCTGATCATCCGCAGCATCAATGAGTTCAAGTTGGTCAAGTAGAACCCTCATCTCATTTTCGGCTTGTCGAGGGGGCACTTCATATAAATCGGCGATCATACGAACAAACTGCCTACCCGTTAACGCCTCGTAGAGCTGCGGTGTATCTGGCATCAGGCCGAGAATCGCCTTTGCCTGTAGGCTCTGTTTCTGAATGTCGTATCCGGCGAGCGTTGCTGTGCCAGATGTCGGACGGAGTAAACCTGTCAACATATTGATGGTCGTTGTTTTCCCTGCGCCATTGGGTCCGAGAAATCCGAATATCTCACCCGCATCCACTTGCAATGTGAGCGCATCAACGGCACATAACTTACCAAAGTATTTCGTCAACGCCAAGAGGTTAATCATTGCGACGACTGCCTAAGATGTCATTTTTGAGGTCGCTGAGTGCTTGATCCAAATCGGTCTTTTTTCCTGTCGTTTTCGTTTCAGGCGTTGTCCGGTGACGCTTTCGTTCCCAAACGTCCGCTTCAACTTCTGTTGCTTTCAATTTCTGTTCTGCTTGTTCAAAGGCTTTAGCCACGTCGTTATCTATTTCATCAAACAGTAATTTATAGAGTTTTGCGCGCGTTTCTGTCTGTTTCTGACGATAGCAGAGGGTTTCAGCACGTTTCACGGTATCTCGAAACCGGTGATAAAAGTCGTGGAGCGCAGTTTTAAGAGGTTCAACAACCGCCGCTTGGGCGTTAACCTGACGTTTATAGTCGTCAGCGCGCGATAGATGTTGTTGCCGGCGTTGACGTGCATCACTTGCACGCTCAAGGTCCCCTGCTTGTAAAGCAGCATCTGCTCTTTTACCCCAAGTTTCAGCGGAATCCATAGCCTCCTGATAAGCGCGTTTGAGTCTGTGCTCCTCTGCGATTGAAGCAGCGACGACATCTTTTGCCTCAGCGAGCCGCTTTTTCATATCAAGAATAGTTTTGTCCAGAACAGATTCGGTATCGTCTACAGCCTCTATAAATTGGGTTATCCCCTCCCGAATCTGTTCCGAAATTTCTTTAAGTCCTTTCACTGTGTCTGCCTCCTTACGCCTTCGCATTCGTTTTTTATTAAATATTCAAACGCACCATTTTACCTGCAAGTACAATTCCGTATCCACGCTTATTAGAAACATCTGTTTTGAAAAAGATAGCCAAAAAGCAGTTTTGTATCTTCCTACACAAAGTAAGCAACCAAATACCTCTATTCTATTGCTTGCGTGTTAAGTGTCTTGTAGTCAACGTTGGCAAGTTCAATACTGTAAGTCTCTAACCTATCCATGATACACCGGATTGCGGGGATATTATTATCAATTAAAATTGAAGATCGCTTGTGTAATGCAGCGGCTTCACCAAATGTACCACTACCCGCAAAAAAATCTAAGAGGATATCGCCGGGTGCTGAATGTACCTTGACGATGCGATTAAGTATGCCAAGCGGTTTTTGTGTCGGATACCCGGTTTTTTCTCTCCCACTGGTACTGACGATGGTATGCCACCAAACATCAGTTGGTGTCTTACCTCGAGCTGCCTTTTCTTTGCCAACTAAGCCAGGAGCCATATATGGGATTCTATCCATCTCATCGAAATTGAAGGTATAGTACTTAGGCGTTTTAGCGTACCACAAAATATTATCGTGCTTAGCAGGCCACCGCGATTTGGGTCTACCGCCATAATCATAAGCCCAGATAATCTCGTTCATAAATGATTCTCGCCCGAAGATTTCATCAAGCATCACCTTACAGTAATGCACTTCTCGATAGTCAATATGAAGGAAGAAGCTGCCGTGTGGATGCAGCACTCGATACGCCTCTTCAAAACGGGGACGCAAAAATTGCAAGTAGGCATCTGAACTCTCAAACTTGTCAGTGTAGTGTGTGGTTTTACCCTCTCGGGTTCGGTATGTTTTACCTTGGAAGCCAACCCGGTCACCCTCGGGATCCGGTTCGACCGCAATTTCTGTGCGTTTTTGGAGTTTTCCAGTGTTAAACGGCGGATCAATGTAAATCAGATTAACACGCTCATCAGCAACATACTGCTGAAGAATCTCAAGATTATCACCATAATAGAGATTATGGTTATTCGTTTGATTATCTTCTTTAAACTCGATAGGCAACTGCACAACTTGCTACCTCCCTTTGTTTATACTTGCGAAATTATAGCACATTCAAGGACAATTTATCAACCCTGTATCGGAATTTTTACCCTCGCGAGATTTTCCTTGACTACACACAACTTTTCGTGTAAAATTTTAACTGCAATGTTTTTCGGATTAGTAGACTCTATTTTACGTTACAGGCAGCTTCTAATTCGATGTTCAGCAATCAAGTATCTGACAATAGAAAGCAATAAACGCTGGAGTTATTATGGAAGTTTTACTCGGATTGGACATCGGCGATATAAGAATCGGGGTTGCACTCATCGATGAACTCGGAGTTGCAGCACATCCACTGTGTACACTCACCCGAAAAAATAGGAAGGTCGACCTGATCGCGATCTCAGACCTCGTCTCTATCCATAAAGTAGAACGCGTTATTATCGGGCTACCGATTTCATTAGACGGTTCCATCGGTCCACAAGCGGAAAAGATTCAGAAGTTCGCAAAACGTTTGGCACATGTTATTGATATCCCGATCGAATTTCAGGACGAACGCTTTACAACTGCTGAAGCTGAGGAAATTTTAAAGAGTCTTAACAAAGACACAGCAGAACGGAAAGAACTCATTGACGAGGTCGCAGCGGTTATCATTCTCAGAGACTATTTGAATCAGGGTCAGGCGACAACGGCAACAACATCTACCGATGAATAGTGCCGGATTTGTATTAGCCTGTGAAAATAGCACGAGTGGCGTTCCAGGAATAACTACAATTAAAGCCTATGAGGTCAACAGAAAAAAAAAGAACCATTAAAATAACGCTATTGGTGTTCTGTGCTATTGGCGTGTTTTGTCTCATTGCCTTATCGGTTGCAATGTTTTTGATGTTACCGCCGACTTCTTCAGAAGAGATAGTCAATTTCGAGGTGCCAATTGGGAGCAGTTCCCAGAAGATTGCGAAGCGACTCGTCAAGCAGAACTTGATTCGGAGTGAACACGCCTTCCGTCTGATTGTTAAACACAGAGGGACCGGTAAACACTTGCGTGCAGGAACTTATGCGTTGCGACGGAACATGGTGTTGTGGCACATTGTTGATGAATTTGAAAAAGGACAAGTTAACTTAGTGAGTTGGACAATTCCAGAAGGTTTAACGGCATCCGAGATCGCTGAACTTTGGGAAACGAAAGGTTACGGCACATCTGAGGCGTTTCGGGAAGCCGCAGAATCGGACCACCTATTGAAGCAGTTTGGACTTCAAGACAAATCTGTAGAGGGTTACCTATTTCCGAATACATACAGGTTCGCGAAAGGGACAACGGCTCAGCAGGTTGTTGCGTTGATGCTCAAAGAATTTAAACAGCGGTGGACTGAAACGTTTAACGAGGAGGCGCGAAATGTAGGGCTGACAAAGCACGAAGTGGTGACGCTTGCTTCTGTGATTGAGAAAGAGGCACAAGTTAAATCAGAGCGTCCTCGGATTGCAAGTGTTTTCCACAATAGACTTAAGAAAAAGTGGCGACTTCAGGCGGATCCGACCGTCCTGTACGCTTTGGGCAACCCAAAACGGCTGCTAACCAAAACGGATTTGCGCGTCGACTCCCCGTATAATACATATAGACATCGGGGGCTACCGCCAGGTCCTATTGCCAATCCAGGCATCGATTCGATCATAGCAGTGCTGCGGCCCGAAAAAACAGATTATTTCTATTTTGTAGCGATAGGTGAAGGGAAACACCATTTTTCAAAAACACTTTCGGAACATAATAGGACAATACGAAAGATCCGGCATGCCTCAAAATAGCAGTCGGTTTTTAGCGAAAGAGATGCCTCTGGTGAGAACGCCTCTTTTTCGTGACAATTTTTCCAATAACCGATTAAGCCGAAATTAATACAAAAAATGCCTCTGAAACATAGTGGAAGAGGCTTAAGAGAGGGACATTGAAACAGCAAACCCACTCTGATTAACCGCAAGGAAAATTAAAAAACGAATGGCAAAGGCAGATTCACAGCAGACAATTCAAAGCGAGATAACAATGACTGGAACCGGGTTAATGTTAGGACAACCTGTGACATTAACCTTGAAGCCAGCCCCTGAAGATTCCGGTATCGTCTTTCGACGTGTAGGTATAGATGGTGCCCCTGAGGTGCAAGTCTCTCAGGAGAACTGGGCAGATATTTTACCAAGATGTACCAGTCTACGTAGCGGCGACACAACAGTTAGTAGCGTTGAACATATCCTTTCTGCTTTGGCAGGACTCGGTGTTGATAACGCTATAGTGGAATTAGATGCTCCAGAACCCCCTGGGCTAGATGGGAGTGCACTACTGTATGTCGAAAAAATTCAAGCAGTAGGTCTCGTCTCACAAGATGCACCCCGAAACGTAATTGAGGTAATGGAACCGTTTTCACTCTCCTCAGGAGACAGACAACTTGTTTTATTGCCGGCTGATGCCTTAGAAGTGACGTTCGTTTATGCACACCCCCAAACATCACCACAAATTGCGACATTCAAAGTAACACCAGAACTCTATGCTCGCGACATCGCACCGGCACGGAGTTTCTGTTTTGAGGATGAGATCGAAGCACTGAAGGCACTCGGTATCGGGAAAGGCGCGAGTTACGATAATGTCCTTGTTATCAATGCAGCAGGCGAACCCAGTACGCCCCTCCGGTTTGAAGATGAATGTGTTCGACATAAAATTTTGGATCTGATTGGCGATCTGTATCTATCGGGACATCTACCGAAGGCGCAGGTTATCGCGATGCGGACAGGACATACGTTCCACGCCGAATTTGTGCAAGCACTCGCTAAAGCCGGACACCTTGAACGCGCACCTGTCCAAGAAACTGTTGAAGTCATGGACATCTATGAAGTGTTACCGCACCGACATCCGATGTGCATGGTCGATAGGGTCATTGAATATGAGAGTAAGAAGCGAGCCGTTGGTATCAAGAATGTGACCTACAACGAACCGATTTTTGAGGGACACTTCCCGACGCAGCCTGTGATGCCGGGCGTGCTACAGATTGAAGCACTGGCGCAACTCGCTGCATGGCTGGTGCTTCGGGACATTGGTAAAGAGGGTGAACTCGGTTATTTTCGTTCCATAAGCAAGGCGACATTCCGGCGTGCCGTCATTCCTGGGGATCAACTTCGATTGGAGATAGAGGTCGCACAATTGCGGAGCAGGCTTGCACGAATCGAAGGTCGTGTTTATGTAGGAGACGAGCTTGCAACTGAGGCTGAACTATCCATCGTCCTGGCAGCTGTCTGAATCGGTTATCAGCAGCCAACTATCGGCTATCAGTTAAGAGACCTCCTTAACAACTTACTCTCACTTGGTGTACGCCACGGAGAGATTATCTGTTACAAACCGCGTCTTAACCGACTACCGGTAGCCATTAGAGAGGGACATCTATGTTAGAAACTCATATTCACCCGACGGCTATTATTTCTCCAAAAGCGATGCTGGAAGAGGATGTCAAGGTCGGACCGTATAGTCTTATCGGTGAAGACGTTCATATCGGGCGTGGCACCGTGATAGGTCCGCATGTCCAAATTGAGAAATGGACAACAATTGGTGAAGAATGCAAGATTTTCTTCGGTGCTACCATCGGAAACGAATCTAAGGACTTGAAGTACGACGGTTGGCGGAGTTATGTAAAAATTGGTAATCGAAATATCTTACGTGAGTACGTTTCTATCTCCAGGTCAACATTTGAAGAGGGTTCAACCATCGTCGGCGACAACAACCTGCTCATGAATTGGGTTAATCTTGCACATGACACCATCGTCGGCAATAGAACGATCATGGCAAATTTTGTCTCGCTTGCGGGGCATGTTGTGATTGAAGATGATGTCCGATTGGGGGCGCACGCTGCCCTGCATCAATATGTACGTGTCGGCAAGATGGCAATGGCAGGAGGGTTCTCAAAGATTGTACAGGATATTCCACCTTTTATGTTATCTGCCGGACAACCGGCGCGTGTGCGGAGCCTCAACCGCATCGGTATCCGAACATCTCGGATTAATCCGTTGGCACAACTGACATCTGAAACGCTTGCAGCATTAAAGAAGGCGTTCCGTATCCTATTCCGATCAGGTTTACCGCTCAAACATGCTGTCGCCAGAGTCAAGGAAGAACTCGAAGCAACTCCAGAAGTTGAATACCTGCTTGAATTTATTGAAACCTCCAAACGCGGCATTGGATTTAGCCAGCCCAACCGCACCCTGAATGGTTAAATATTGCGTCTCTGATGAAAACATCAGAGACGCAAGTCCGTAATGAAGCAGATTGCTTAGGGGCGAGTACGCCACAAATAGAGGGTTTTTGGGTTTGGGTTTCTTTGATTCTACGGAGCGGTGCCTCTTATGCAAAACCTACCTAAACGAACCGGTATGAAAAAATTGGGGATCATTGCGGGGACAGGTGAGCTGCCGGTATTGTTGGCACGTGCCGCTATCGCCCAGAATCGTGAACCCGTTGTCATCCAAATTACAAAATCTAGCACACAACGTTTTGCTGGCATCGCACATGAAGTCCATACCTATGGCGTTGGACAGATTCAAAAAATCGCTCACACACTCCTTGATTCTGGCGTAGAAGAGGTTGTGATTATTGGTAAAGTCGAAAAAAATATCCTACTTCATCCATTCCAAATTGATACAACGACTATTAAGATTTTAGTTCAAAACCGGCGCGAAAAACCTGCTACAATTGTTAATGCAGCCCTCAACTATCTTGAATCCACCGGACTCACTATCCTCCCGCAAGATCGCTATCTCCAAGACTTGCTCCCTCATCCGAATGTTTTAACAAAACGACAACCCACTGAGAGTCAGTGGAAGGATATCGAATTTGGTATCACCACTGCACGCCAAATAGCTAATATGGATATTGGACAAACTGTTGTTGTCAAGAATCAGATTGTCCTTGCTATTGAAGCGATTGAAGGGACAGATGCAACTATTCAGAGGGGCGGGACCTTAGGCAGGAAGGGAACCGTTGTTGCAAAAGCAGCTGCTGCAAATCACGATTTTCGGGTTGATGTCCCGACGGTGGGACAACAAACGCTATCGGCGTTGCACCAAATTAAAGCAGCTGTATTGGCAGTGGAAGCACAGCGTACTTTCGTTATGGATCCCGAAATACTTATTCAACAAGCGGACCGATGGAAGATTGCTGTCGTTGCCGTCGCGTAATTTTTCCACATTTTCATGTTTGAAAAAGAAAAGCGGAGACGATAAATAACAGCCTCCGCCATCTCAAAACTTTTTCCAAATTACGCTGCTTCTATGGCAGCTGTGATCTGCTCTGTCGTTGGAAACTGCCGAGTTTCTAACTTCGAGTAGAGCAGCGTCCCGTTTAACGAGACTTCAAAAGCACCACCACTGCCTGGGACGAGATCCACTTTTTTAACTTCTGCACCATACTTCTCTTTTAAGGCATCTGCCAAACTGGCTGCCCGTGGCTGGTAGTTTCAAGAGGTGCAATATTCAATTTTCACTTCCATGGGATTATCCTCCTGATTCAAATTATGAGTGAATTTGACCATCTCTATAGAATTTTACCATTAATACTGCGTAATTGCAAGTTTTTTCGCGATCGAGCCGGGTATGAAAAATACACGGATGTCTCGAAAGATTGGCATGAATCTTGCTACAATATATTGAGTGGAACACACGTTTTGGCTGAAGTAGACACCGAAACTGGGTTTTGAAACGATTACCGATGTAAAGTTCGTAGATAGGTGTTTAAATTATGAACAAGGCTGTCCAATTTCTGAACAAATTTGTCCTTTTATCTATCTGTCTTCACCTAATAGGTGTCGGAATAGCAGCACTGTCTATTGTTGGCACACCGGACAAATACGGTGATGCGATCATGGCGGAGTTTGTCTCGATACAAACTCCTAAAGCGCGAAAAAAAATAGCCAGAACACCGCGTCGGCTCGAACTACTGGAACCGACGCAACCAGAAAAACTCCGCCTACAATCTACGGATATTCAGCCGCCGATGGAAGTCCCCTATATACTACAAAACGAACTGCAATTCGTTAGTGATACGCTCTCTATCTCCACGACGCATCAGGCACTGTTGGCGGGAACAGGTATAAAGGATAAACAGACACTTCAATCCGATTCACTGCTTCGACTGAGAAGTGAAACCTCAGAACCAGTTCATTTTATACCCAGTCGGATACCACGTCCGGAGTGGACATCCCCGCAGCCTGTTATTGCAAGCGCGCAAGCTGCGGAACTCCCTCCGATTCCTGAGCTTTTCAAGGAACCTACCAAAAACGCTCAGTTTTCTCGCAAAGTTGCCCCGATATATCCCGAATCCGCTCGTCTTGTGCATAAGCAGGGGGTTGTTGTACTTGAAGCGACGATAGGCGTGGACGGCATAGCAAGAAATATCGAAGTTGTTAAAGTCGTTGGAGTGAGCGGCTTAGGATGTGAAGAAGCAGCCATTGCAGCACTTAAAGCGTCCCAATTCGTGCCAGCGAAACATGGCAAAATTGCTGTCAGCCAACGCCTCCGCATCCCCTATCGTTTCCAATTCAAGTCCGAGTAACGCCGTATCTCTCCGGTCCACTTTGCATCTGGACTTTTTTAGTGTGCCGAGACAAAAAGGCTTGCACTATCCCGGCATTCCGCGTATAATTTTCCTTATCGCGTATATACAGTCATAGCGTCTTGGAAACCACTTCTCAACGGAATAAGGAGAGAAACAGTATGGATGTTCGGCTTGATAATAAAGTAACTGTAATTACTGGCGCAGCAACAGGGATTGGTGCAGCAACTGCGATCGAATACGCTAAAGCGGGGGCAAAAGTTGTCTTCGGTGATATTAATGAAGCAGATGCCCAAAAAACGCTCAATACAATTGTTGAAAATGGTGGTGTTGCCAAGTTCCAACGCGCAGATGTCACTATCGAAACTGACGTAGCAGAGTTGATGGAGACCGCTAACACCGAATTTGGGGGTATTGATGCCTTGGTAACTGCAGCGGGTGTCCTACTCGGGCCAAGCGTCCGTATTGACGATTTTGAAGAAACAACCTTTGATTCGGTTATTGATATTAATCTCAAAGGGACTTTCTTCGCACTCAAGCACGCCGTTCCAATAATGCAAAAAGGCGGCGGTGGTGTTATCCTATGCATTGCCTCAGGAGCCGGTGTCCGTGGAGGAAGTTCCTCAATTGCTTATGCTTCCAGCAAGGGCGGAGTCAATGGACTCGTCATGACAGTGGAGGGCCAAGTCTCATCAATGAACATCCGTATGCATACGATCTGTCCAGGCGGATTAGCTACGCCCCTTAAATTGGGACAGATTGCAGAATCGGCGAAGCGCGATGGTCAAGATCCAGATGCGGCTGTTGCGAATGCGCGTAATTCGCTCGGGGATCCGGCAGGCGTAGCACGAATCCTGACATTCCTCGTTTCTGATGCCGGTTCATATATGCGCGGACAGATTTTCACGCGATAGTATTTTAACTATTGGGTTTTGCTCCGATTCTTCCGTTGTCAGAATCGGGTTTTAGGTGAATTTGAGGTCCCTCGTTAGGGTTTGGGAGGTTTTAAGAATTTGACAGAATAGCACTAAGACGAAAAAATATAATCAAAGTTCAGCCACAGACTCTTTGAATAGCGATAGAAAAGGATAGGAAAGACAGCGGAAAAGAGGGCCCAGATACCCAAATTGACCAAGAAAGGGATAGCCGTGAAGGTTTCAAAGACGAAATAACTCGGAAAAGCGATGAGGATGGTTGCCCCATAGTTGAGGTACATGGCACCGATAAAATAACCAGATTCCCGTTCAAATTTCAAATCACATGTTTTGCAACGGGCAAACATCCTGAAAAAGGTTTGAAATAGCGCGCCCTCACCACATCGTGGACATTTCAATTGAAAGCTGTATTGCAGGCCTTTATTGAGGTTTTCGAAGGTTACTTTCATCGAATTAGTAGGTGTTGCTATCCCAAAAAACCTTGAAGGTGCGGAGGAGTATTTTGAAATCGTTCCAAAAAGATAGATTCGCGACATACTCAAGATCAACAGAAATACCGTCTCGGATTGTGCCTTGTCTACGTGGACTGAGCTGCCAGAGTCCAGTCATCCCCGGGCGGACAAGGTGCCGTTGGTTTTCCCACAGTTCATAATGTTTAGCAAGGAAAGGCATTTCCGGTCGTGGACCTACGAGGCTCATTTCCCCTTTGAGCACATTGAAAAGTTGCGGTAACTCGTCTAAACTTGTTTTACGGAGCCATTTGCCGACCGGCGTAATGCGTTCATCGTTCGTCGAATCAGGTTTCTCTGAATAGGACGGCGTATTAACATGGAGGCTCCGAAACTTGTGCATGACAAATATTTCGTTGTTTAATCCGACGCGCTTATGTGAGAAGAAGACAGAACCACGCGAGGTGAGTTTAATAAGTACGGCAATTAGTAACATCAGCGGGGCAAAAATAAGAATAAGGAAAAAGGCAGCGACAGCGTCAAACAGATGTTTGCCACGCTTTGCGTAGAAAGAGGAGAGTCGTTCCACGAGAGTTCCTGTTTTTAGTGAAGTTTGCAAGTCAAAACTTGCAGTTAAACTTTCAGTGCGATGCGCGCGCGTCTCGCTTACATCTTTTCCTATCTGGTCTATGTTTCTTGATAGGAATGGCATGGTTAATTCCTCTAATTGTGCTCCAATTTTAGACGTAGGGTTACACAGCATTTAGAAAATTAAACGTTATTAGTTCTGCTGGAGTTTCTCAAAAA
>RKRO01000488.1 GCA_007571355.1 Candidatus Poribacteria bacterium
AAGATGTGCGTTTGCAAAATCTTGGTTTGCTGTCATTGGAAGGTGCGAATGGCAGCGTGAAACGGGATGCGTGGACAGCGCAGTTCAGTGAGATTGTTTCTGCCCTCTATTCCCCAGAGTCGAGCGTAGAAACACCTGTTGTGCTACAGACAGAAGTGTTGCCGGGGACTTCTGTTCACATCCCAGATGCAAACCTGCGCCGTGTGATTGAGATGCAATTGGGTAAGAACGCTGGTGCTGTGATTACGTCCGAAGATATGGAAAGATTGACGCAAGTGGTTGCAGATGAGCGCGATATCAGGAACTTGAGTGGTTTGGAATCTGCGAAGAACCTGGAACGGATAGAGTTTCGGCGCAATGCGATATCTGACCTCACGCCATTGGCAGGGTTAACACAACTGAATAACATCAAGTTGCGTGGGAATAAAATCACGGATGTTGCCCCACTCGCGGGTTTAATCAACGTGGATTGGCTGGGACTTGAGGAGAACGCCATCACCGATCTATCGTCTCTCTCGGGTTTAGTCAAATTAGATGGGATAGGCATTGAGGGCAATCCTATATCAGATGTATCGTCCCTTGCGGGGATGATAAGTTTGGAAGGCATCCGGGCATGGGATACGGCTATTACAGACTTCTCTGCGTTGGCGAAGTTACCGAGGCTTCAATGGATAGAATTCAGCGGCGATGCCTCCATAACACAACTGCCATCGCTGAAAGGATTAAAGACCCTCAGACGGTTGGAAATCAAGCATACAGGCATCTCGGATATTTCTGGGCTATCGGAACTCACGCTGCTGACATCGCTAACACTCAGTAATAACTTAATAAAGGATGTATCGCCGTTGGCGAGTCTAAAAAAGTTGACTCATCTTAATCTGGAGAACAATCTTATCTCGGATGTTTCTCCCCTTGCTGGGTTAAATAAGCTGGAGCGACTATACCTGCGTAATAATGCTATCTCTGATTTTTCACCCCTGCAAGGGTTATCTGAGAAGATATATGTCACAGCAGAGGGTAACCCTGGGAAGTTCCTACATGGTGCTGCCAAAATAACAGGACCCTGGTTATGGATGATCGTTCCGACGGGTAGTAGTAGCGGCGCGAGCGCTGCACGCTCCGGCGTGGATTTCCTTTCACATGTTAGTGACGGAGAAGTAACGGAACTCAAAGTTGCTACTAATGGGGCAACAGAAGGAAACCCTGTAGGTGACAAAGTCTGGGCAGTCGGTGAATTGTCTGCCACAGGCGGCAATAACCTTAACAACATGGCAAACGCTACCGGTTTGGGGGTAGGGGACATAAATAGCCACGTCGCTTACGGTTCACTCACCTTAGAATCCCCGAGATCTCAACAGATAACAATGCTTGTCGGCAGCGACGATGCCGTGAAAGTTTGGCTCAACGGTGTACTCGTCCATAACAACCCTATAAGCCGGGGATCTTCGGATTATCAAGACAGGTTCCTGGTCACTTTGAAAGAGGGAAAAAATGTCTTATTGATTGCTGTTTATGAGGGGCGCGGAGGTTGGAGCGGTTTTTTTGGATTTGAAACTGGAACAGAATATACAGTATTACCTCCAGTTAAACGGTTCTCCTTATCCACAGAGACAACAACGTTTGAAAAAGGCGATACTTTCACACTGCGTCTCAACGCCGCGAATATTACCGATTTAGCAGGATGGCAGGCAGATGTTGTCTTTGACCCGGATGTGCTAAAGGCAGACTTTGTGAATGAGGGAAAATTCCTAAAACAGGATGGGGGTAGCACCTTTTTCCAGAGAGGCATCATTCAGCAGAAGCAGGGCAAGATTACCGGTCTACGAGCGGCTCGAACTTCTGAAGGGGGTGCCACCGGTGAAGGCACGTTGCTCTCTATAAGGTTCACAACCATTGCCAACGGAATGAGCCGCGTCGTGCTGCGCAACTTCCGAGCGGGTTCCAGTGCAGGTAAGACAATCCTCACTACGCCTCCGGAAATCCTCATTGTCGTGGAGTCAGATGTGCCGACTATACCTGCCTGGGATGTCAACGAAGACGGCGTAATCGATGCAACAGATGTCACACTGGTAACACTCTCCCTCGGACAATCCCCACCTGTCAATCCGCGTGTGGATGTCAACGGTGATGGCGTTGTTGATGGAAAGGATATCGCGCGTGTTGCTGCCCATCTCGGCGAGCAAAACGCCCCTGCTGCCTCATCTGTAGGCGGCGGTTCTCACCCCGATACCTCGCCTCAAAGAGTCGAAGCCGCATTGGACATTTTGTGGGCAGCAGATGATGGGTCCCTGACGTTCCGGCGCGCTATCGCCAACCTTGAACGGCTCTTAGCGGCTTTTGTGCCGGAACAGACGACTTTACTTTCAAACTATCCGAACCCGTTCAACCCGGAGACGTGGATCCCGTATCACCTCGCGCACCCTGCAGATGTTACCTTGCGTATTTATACGGCAAATGGTCTCTTAGTTCACACATTGGATGTAGGGCATCAACCTGCGGGTATCTATCAGCACCGGAGCCGTGCGGCGTATTGGGATGGTAGAAACGAAGTCGGGGAACCCGTTGCAAGTGGTGTGTATTTTTATACACTCACCGCAGACGAGTTCTCAGCAACGCGGAAAATGTTGATACAGAAATAGTATCACTTGATTGTATGCCAATGCTGGGCGGGCAACCCCGCCCCTACGCACTTAGCACCTGCCCCGCCTCAAAAAAATCGGAAGATTATTATTTAATATCGCTTACAGATTGGAAAACGAAATAACCCTGAACCGACGGCTGAAGGTTTCCGACAGCCACACAAAGGAGATAGCACGATGAAAAAAAGAATAGCGGCTGCCCCGACACTCGTCTATCCCGAATCAGATGGAGAACCGATGGCAGAAAGTGGAAGACATGTTAGACTCCTCTTGGATATGATAGAAACGATAGATTGGCTTTTTCGGGATGTCCCAGATGTGCACGTCTGCGGCAACATGTTTCTCTATTACGAAGAGGGCAACCCGCGGAAGGTTATCTCACCGGACGTGTTCATGGTGCGTGGTGTTTCAAAGAAAGCCCTGCGGACCTACAAAACGTGGGAACAGCAACCGTATCTCGATTTCGTTCTTGAACTTGCTAGTCCAAGCACATACACGAAAGATTTCAACGAAAAGAAGGCGATTTATGAACAGATTCTACGGGTCCAAGAGTATTGCATCTATGATCCATATCACGAGATTGAGCCCTCTTTCGTTGGGTTCCGGCTTGTAGAGGGTGTGTATGAAGAAATAGCGTTTGTAGAGGGTAGACTTCCGTTTGAGACGTTAGGTTTGGCGTTAGGGGAACGCGATGGCGTGCTGCGGCTCTATGATCCCGTCAAGGGGGAGTGGTTCGGTCCTGGTCGTGAGCATGCCGCTGAAGCGGAGAACCGCGCCGCTGAAGAAGCCCGCGCACGGCGAGAAACAGAAGCTGAACTCGAAAAACTACGCGCAGCACTTGAACAACTACAAAGTTCCGAGTAACTAATTCAACAGATGGACTCGCTGCTACCGTTAACGCCCATTTATTTATAGTGGATTTTAGAACTAATGAGACACGCCACAGCGGGCGAGGAGCCCCTCCCCCCTACAAGCGGAGGGGCTCCGCAATCCCTGAAAGGTCTCTTTAATTATTGACTTTACGATAATCAAGAGAAGATTTCTCTTTTGACAACCGATCACTCATAACGAAAAAAAGGAGCCAACAGAATGAACGAAAACCAAGCAGAAAAGAAACCGAAGGTTAGCCTCGGACTGCTTTATGGGATTATCATTGCCATTGTTGCCGGGGCACTGATTGGCGGTTACGCGCCAGACTTTGCTGTCCACACAACGATACTCGGTGAGGTGTTCTTAAACTTACTGAAGATGATAGTTGTCCCGCTTGTTGTCTTATCCATGATAGTTGGGATAACGAATTTAGGCGACATCCGAAACATCGGTTCCATCGGTGGGCGCACTGTGTTGTACTATATGGCAACAACCGCCATCTCTGTTATCATCGGGATGATCCTCGTGAACATCATCTCACCTGGAAAAGGATTGTCGCAAGGCGAAGAACGGCCCGATCTGACCTATACACTCTCTGGCACCGAGCTGCTTACGCTTGAAATGAGTGGGGAATTCAATCGGACCTATAACAATAAATATATCGTTACCCTTACTGACCAGGACATACGCGGTGAAGTCGAAGCAATTTCGGGGACGACAGTCAGGGTAAAATCGTGGCAACCCTTCAGGGATGCCCGTTACGTCACGACAGATGACGGGGAACGCCTACTGTTCTCTGACGGTCGACTCGTGAGGATAGAACCCCAAAATACCGGTCAAGGCATCGACATCAGTTTGCCCATCGCCACAAGAATGTCCGACAAAACAGAGCGAACGATGGGCAACACCATTAAGGAGGTGTTCCTCGGCAACGAAGCAACCGGCAAAGAGGGGATGATCCCGTCCAACGTCTTCAAAGCGATGGTGCATACCGACATTCTGCCTTTAATCTTTTTCTCACTCCTCATCGGTGCTGCCTTGTCCATGCTGGGTGATATTGGCAAACCTGTTATCGATGTGATTTCGGGACTCAATGAGGCGGTGATGAAACTCGTTCACTGGATCATGTATGTCGCACCGGTCGGTATCTTTGGTTTAATCGCCGGCAGGATTGGCGAAGCAAAAGGTTTTGCAGGTTTCTGGCCCGAACTTGTCGCTGTTGGCAAGTACAGTGCGACAGTCGTGTTGGGGCTGGGTGTGCACGGGGCCATTGCTCTACCGATATTGCTGCTGTTGCTTGCACGTAGAAACCCGCTTAACTACTTCAAAGGCATGGCAACCGCGTTACTCAACGCATTTTCGACAGCGAGTTCCAGCGCGACTCTGCCCCTAACGATGGAAGGCGTTGAGAACCAGAACGGTGTCTCCAGACGCACTTCCAGTTTTGTTTTGCCGTTAGGCGCGACTATCAATATGGATGGCACAGCACTCTATGAAGCGGTCGCTGTCATGTTCATCGCGCAAGTCTACGCAATTTCCATGGACCCAGCACAACAAATAGTTGTCGTGTTGACCGCGACTTTGGCAGCTATTGGCGCTGCAGGGATCCCAGAAGCAGGGCTCGTTACGATGGTGATTGTACTGCGTGCCGTTGACCTGCCCGTTGAAGGGATAACGCTTATCCTCTCTATTGATTGGCTGCTCGATCGCTTCCGCACCACAGTCAACGTCTGGGGTGACAGCATCGGCGCAGGCGTAATTGAAGCGTATGAATCCAGAGACAGAGATGCAACCGAAGTGCCAGCAACATCGTAATTATCTTAAAGCCTATAATGATTGAAACCTATCAAACCGAAGCAATGCCCCTCTGATTTCCCCTGATAAGGGGGGAAGGGGGGCTCTTCATAAAAGCGTCCCATTAATTCTCGGATCCACTATAGTTTTCAGTTGTCAGTACGCAGTCGTCAGAAAGAATGGTTATCAGTAAACTATTCGCCCTGATAACGGATAACCGATACCTTTAAAATAATGAACACACAAAACGGACCGAATCCACAAAAACCGGTACTCAGCGGTGCAACAATTCTCGCAATTCTCAGCGTCGTACTCGCTGCCGTATGGATCGCTTTCGCTTACTACAAAGGCAATGGTGCCGACAGTAATCAGATGCTACTCCATCCGATAGTCCCCATCCTGATGATTGTGTGGCTCACGCGTATCTATCGCTGGATCGATATAAAAAGCATCGTTATACTGGAAATAATAATGATAAGCCTCTGGGGGTTTATACGCTTGTTGGATGTACTGATGCCTTTCATTTGGGGGTTCGGCTTCGCTTACATCTTCAGGTTTCTCTGGAACGCGCTCCCCTTTAAAAAGCAATATCAACGCGGCATCGCAACGGTAGCGATTTTCCTCGTCTGTGGCGGTGTGCTCTTCTATACCGGCCGGCAGGTCAGCAGACAAGCCAGCCAAATGGGTGTTGGATTGCTGAAGTTTTACTACGAAACTTTGCTACCTTATGCCGTCGGAGAAGTCTTTACAGCCGTCACGATCAGCGTTAATCCATCCGCTGTTGAAGAGGAAGCGCCCCGTCAGGGGCCGGAAGACCCTCCCACAGAGACGTTCTATCTCAGTACGAACAACGGCATCTATGAAATACGCCAAGATACGGAAGGCAAACCCTCACGGATCGGTATCACGAACGGCGCGATCTTCGGGAAGCGGATACAATCACTCGCAGCAAGTGAAAACGTTATATACGCCGGCACGCAAAACGGTTTATATCGCTATTATAAGACACCACTCCCTGACGAAAACGACGAGAGTCCGACACAAGTCTGGCACAAAGTCAAAGACACCCCGTTTGATACGTTTTCTATCCAAGCCATCAACGTTACACAATGGGATGACACACAGATTTACGTCGGAACACAGAAGGGACTTTACGTTAGTAACAACGCAGGCGAAACATGGCAGCCCGTAGAGCCTACCTTTTATAGCAACAGGTCCATCGACAGTATTATTTCCACTACAGATACCAATAATGGTGAACGCCGCACTTATGTTGTCAGTAGAGAACAAACCGAAGTCGAAACGACAGTCGTGGAAACGGATACGATTCCATCAACCGACCCAGCGGAACAGACAGGTCTCACGCCTATAGAGCAGAAAACCGAAGCAGAAACTGCTTTACAACAGAACATCAGTGCTTCACCTATAATCTCAAGCGTGCATCTGCACCGGGAAGGGTCTTTTCTGGGACAGATAGAACTCTGGAAAACAGAAAAAAGGGTTCATGCACTGGCAGGGGGCCCTCAGCCGACAGGTGACACAAACGGCATGGCAATTGCCTTATATGCTAACACTTCGGATGGCCTCCATGGATGGGATTCACAACAGGATAAATGGGGAAAAATAGAACAGGCACCTGTAATTTCTGGGGCACCAGCAACCCCACTGTTAGCCTCTGCCCCTTCAGCGGTCTATGTTGGTAACAATACTGCTATCTGGCATCGCACCGCCTCCTCCGCCAGATGGCGATCCTTTATGACATACCGGGAAGGCATCAGCCACGCCTATGAAGACCAACCTGTCGTTGAATACGTAAAATCGTATTTGACGGAAAGAATACCGGCAATCGCGCAAACCGGGGGCGAGGCTATCAGAGGCATATTTCAGTTCACAAGTTCAATCGCTTTTGGGTTCGGCGGTTTTTTAGCGACTCTGTCGCTTGCACTCATCGTGTTTGTCTACGCCAACCAATCGTTCGATAATTATTTCAGGAGTTTCCTCACGCTCGTGCCTGAAACCCATCGTGGCACTGTCAAAGCATATCTGCGTGAAATTGACAAGAATCTACAAGCGTTTCTAAGAGGGCTTGTCACAGTCGTCGCAATTGTTTCAATAATTTCCTCCACTGTTTACAGTATCATAGGTGTCCCGTTCGCTTTAGTTATCGGTATACTCGCCGGCATCTGTAATGCTATACCAACCTTTGGCCCCTTTATCGGCGGCGGCTTTGCTTATATAGCGATGCTGATGGGTCTGGCATCGGGGGACTTCGAGATGTTTGATTTTCTCATCCGCTGCGCATTTGTGCTGGGTGCGATCCTGGGCATTCAGGCGATTGACAATTCGCTTATCTCCCCCAAAATTATGAGCGACGCTGTTGATGTAGACCCACTGTTGATTATGTTTGCTGTGATGGTCGGAGCAGCGGTCCTCGGTTTCTGGGGTGTTCTGCTTGCAATTCCTATCATTGTTGTGATAAAATCGGTTATTGCCGTCTCTAACAGCAACACAAAACCTGAAAAGGTCGTAGAATAAAGACTCCAGTCTCACCATCGGTTATTGTATCCAAGCTGTGCGTAATAGACCACAAGGAAAATTAAAAAAATGGAAATCGGACACCCTATTGTTGCGATCGTCGGCAGGCCGAATGTTGGGAAATCATCGCTCTTCAACAGGATTGCCGCATCAGCACCCGCTACACTGCCTAACATAAACGAAGATACCGGAACCGAGGCGCGCCATACCCGGAAACAGCGGTCTCCACGTAAACGCGCTGTTGTCCACGATACCCCCGGTGTGACCCGCGACCGGAATTACACAGATGTGGAATGGGCAGACCGCGCCTTTACTATCGTCGATACCGGCGGCTTGGACATCAATCCCGATGACCGACTCATTGATAATGTCCAAGCACAAGTGGACGCAGCCTTGGACGAAGCGAGTCTTATCCTATTCGTCGTGGATGCCCGAACCGGCATCATGCCACACGACATGAACATCGCTGATAAACTCAGAACAACGGATAAACCGATCTTCCTTGTTGTCAATAAGGTAGATACGGAGCGATTCCGCAACGAAGCCGCAGAATTCTACGCTCTGGGATTTCCAGAACTGGTCCGGACCTCATGTGTGCAAAACGACGGAATTCGGGAACTCCTTGACCAAATCGTGGATGGCTTGCCAGAGGCTGAGGAAACCTCTGACCTGATATCGGGTGCCATAAAAATCGCGATCGTCGGCAGACCCAACGTCGGAAAATCATCGCTTATTAACAACCTGTTAGGTGAAGAACGGATGATCGTCGATGACCGCCCCGGTACAACACGTGATGCGGTGAATATCCAGTTGGATCACGACAACATCCCCTTTGAAATCGTTGATACTGCCGGGATGCGCCGCAAATCGGCGATCAAAGACGAACTCGAATCCGCAACCGTGCAACTCGCGATACGTAGCATCCGCCAGAGCGATATCGCTGTCCTTGTGTTAGACGTAACCCAAGAAGTCGCACAGCAGGATAAGACAATCGCCAATTTCATCGAGCGGCAGGGGAAAGCTTCTGTTTTAGTTTTGAATAAATGGGATCTCATAAAAGAAAAGGATAACACAACACATCCGGCGTTTATAGAAAGGCTTGACAGACAACTGCCACAACTCTACTATGTGCCACGTATCTTCACCTCTGCCGTTACGGGACAGCGCGTTACCCAAATATTAGCAACCGCTTTAGCGGTACACCGAGAATATTGCACACATATTCCGACACCGATGCTTAATGAATTGCTCGTGGCACTACGCAACGCGCATCCACCACCACGGGTCCGAGGTGTCCGTCCTGCGCTGAAATACATCACGCAAGTCGAGACGAAACCGCCTACCTTTTTAATCTTCGGACGGAACGTAAACCGTGTTAGCCAATCCTATGAGGCTTACCTCGTCAACAACATTCGGAACGAATTCGGATTTCACGGGACACCGATACGGATCTTTTATCGCAGATCGTAACCCATTACCAAGGAGGCGCGCAGTGTCAAAGTTTAAAATTTTTATCACACGTCCTATTCCGGAAGAGATTGTCGAAAAATTAGCAGCGGAATGCGACATTGATATGTGGCATACGAGTGCCATCTTGCCCCCTATCGCCGCAAAGATTCCACCCCTTGATGGGTTAATGACTTACGGACACGAGCCGGTCTCCCCAGAGATGATTGCGACTGCCCCGAATCTGAAAGCGATCTCCGTTGTCGGGGTCGGCTATGATCACGTCCATGTTGAGGCGTGTCGGGCACGCGGCATCGCTGTCGGGCATACCCCCGGTGTCCTGAGCGATACCACAGCCGATATGACGATGGCACTCCTGCTCGCCGCCGCCCGAAACATTGTCCCTGCCTATAACCACGTCCAAGTTTCAAAGCAGTGGGAATACTACGATCCAAATATTCTCTGGGGTACCGATGTTCATCATGCGACGTTAGGGATCGTAGGCATGGGCAGAATCGGGCACGCTGTTGCCAAGCGCGCCAAAGGGTTTGATATGCGCGTGCTTTACTACAAACGTGAACGTCGTCCTGACTGGGAACGAGAACTCGGCGTAGAGTATGCCCGCTTTGAAGATCTCCTGCAAGCCTCCGATTTTGTGACGCTCCACGTGCCCTTGACTGAGGAAACAACACATCTTATCGGTAAAGCGGAACTCACACTGATGAAAAACACCGCCATTTTAGTCAACATCGCCAGAGGCCCCGTCGTTGACCACTCCGCGCTCTATGACGCGCTCCAAGAGGGACAGATTGCAGGTGCCGCCGTTGACGTAACCGAACCGGAACCGATTAATACCGATCATCCATTACTCAGTTTGGATAACGTCCTCATCGCGCCGCATCTCGGCAGTGCCACCGTCCAAACCCGGATGAAAATGGCAACCATGGCGATGGAAAATTTGCTTGCTGGATTGAAGGGTGAGCAGCTGCCTTATGGCGTGCTCCAGCCAAATTTTTAATAGGAGTCCGCCAAAAGCCACAATAAAGGAAGAAAATGTTAGAGAAACTATTTGCGTTGAAAGACCACGACACCTCTGTGAGACGTGAACTGGTCGCGGGTCTCACGAATTTTATGACGATTTCGTATATAATCTTCGTGCAACCCTATTTTCTTTCAGCCGCGGGTATGAATCATGGTGCCGTCATGGTTGCGACCTGTATATCGAGTGCACTTGCAACATTCCTCATGGCGTTTCTAACGAACTATCCCGTTGTTTTAGCACCCGGCATGGGGCTTAATGCCTATTTTGCGTTCGAGATATGCAACCTCAGTTCAGGCTTACCGTGGCAGGAAGGATTGGGCATCATTTTTTTAGCAGGCCTGCTGTTCTTTATACTCTCATTTGTCGGCATCCGTGAAGCCATTATGAACGCGCTGCCGACATCGCTCCAAAACGCCATTGCGATCGGGATCGGGTTGTTCATTGCGTTCATCGGGCTGCAGATGAGTGGTATCATTGCCAAAGATCTCAATACGTTTGTAACACTCGGTGCGCTTGATGACAAAAACGTGTTAATCTCTGTCATGTGTATCGCTGTAATGCTCACACTCCTTGCCCGGAAAGTGAAGGGTGCGATCCTAATGGGTATTCTGGTCGCAGCAGCTGCGAGCCTTATCTTCGGTGTAGCCAATTTTGACGGAATCGCTAAGATGCCGCCCTCCATTGCACCGACCTTATTTAAATTACAGTTTCCCAACATCTTTGCTAAACTGGAGTTGATCCCCGTTCTTTTTGTGTTTTTTGCGATTGACATGTTTGATAGTATCGGCACGCTCACGGCGATCGGATATAGAGCGCAACTTATGGAAGCCGGAAAACTCACCAAAGCTCGACGCGCCCTTATAACCGACGCAGCCAGCACCGTCGGTGGTGCCTGTCTCGGCACATCCACGGTAACGTGCTACATCGAAAGTGCAGTCGGTATCGCTGAAGGCGGACGCACAGGGCTGACCGCTGTCGTCACAGGGATATTCATGTTGCTCGCCCTCTTTTTCCAACCGCTGGTCCAAATCGTCGGTGGCAGTTACCCGATTAACCCGATTATTGGACCGGCACTCATCGTTGTCGGCGGGTTGATGCTCCGGAACATCAACCAGATCGATTGGGAAGACATCACCGAGTCGATTCCTGCCTTCCTGACAATGCTGATAATGCCGCTCTCTTTCAGCATCACGGACGGCATCGGATTCGGTGTCATTTCGTTAGCGTTCCTTAAGTTGGTAACGGGTCGTAGAAAAGAAGTTCATCCGATCATATACTACTTTGCACTCTTCTTCATCGCCTGTTACATCGGTGGTCTATAGAAACGTTCTGCCTGCTCAAGATCAGCAGGGGTGTTGATATTAAAAAAAGAGATACCATCGGGATCAAAAACCCGCCAGACTTCCGGCGCGATACATTTTATAGATGCCCGCTCCTGTAGCGCGTGGACGCGCAACTCTGATTCTTGCAGCATTACCTCAATGATAGGGAGACAACGTTTGGAATAGATGGCACACAATGTTTGGAGAATTCTCTGATCCCTACTGTTGTGGGCGGCGGGATTTCCTCGGTAGGTATAAGGCATCACGGCATCGTAATCGTCCAGAACGGAAACGAGATATGTGAGCAGTTTCGGCACTAAAAACGGACTATCACAGGCAACACAAAGCACAGCGTCATGCGAAGCGGACATCAAGCCGGTATAGATACCGCCTAACGCGCCAGCATCTGGAATAATATCGCTGTGCATCGGCAGCCCGAGGTGCGCGTATGCATTCGGGGTGTTGGTGATAAGGAGGCGTTCGTCCGCAACGAGACGGATCTGACGGATAACATGCCCGATGAGTGAATCGTCGCCGAGTGGAAGCAACGCCTTATGCTGTCCCATCCGCCGACTCGTCCCGCCGGCAAGGATAACACCAGTGATAGGCATCGGTTCTTTATGCGCGTTTGATGACATCAAGAATTAACTCACCTACCTGTTGCAGACTTTCTGTGTTGAGCAGCTCGCTCTGATCCTGTTTTGAATGTACCTTTAAGGCGACACTGCCTGCACCTTTTGCCATCAACGTAACCGTTTCAAATCCACGACTGGCAATCGGGATGCTGTCCAACCCGACCCCAATCGGCAGGTAACGCTCCGAGACTCGGACACCCAGTGATTCGCCCGATGCTCGGAAAAGGGCTGCTAACGGCCGCGTTGTACGAACGGGCGGAATTCCGTGACGTGTGACGATGTTAACGCCGTTCCCAACACCGAGTCCATCTAAATTAATAACGTAGGTATTCTCGCGATCGTATTCATCGGCGTGTGCTTGGATATAGCGCAATGCGCCGCACATGCCGTACTCTTCTGCGCCAGTGGCGAGGAACGTTATCGGTTTTTCTTCGCCAAGTGCCATCACCACACGTGCCACTTCAAGCATAACGCCGATACCAGACGCGTTATCAAACGCGCCGGGGGAACGATTCTGTGTCATGTTGATTTGTACAAGCAATAGAAAAAAAACTGTGATTCCGGCAATAGACCAGACGATGTAGTCGTAGGGACTGGGTAACCCAATCCCCCCGGTGCCGACCTTAATGCCTGCTACGGTTGTTAAGGCAACGAGACCTATGATTGCAATACCGTAGGAGATTGCGCGCACTGCGATCGGTAACGTCTGTGATTTGGAGTCGTAGTGTGCGACAAAAAGTAAGGTAGGGGTCTTGTTGTCTCTTTGCCGACCGTTCGTTGCGATGATGTTCTCTGTGCGGAGCCTTCTCCCTACATCATACAAACCTTCAAATCGTTTCTGCCACTGTGTAAAAAACAGTACGATGAAGAGACTGAATAGACAGACGAGACAGACGGGGATCGGGAACCGGTCCCCGATCAACGGCACAGACAAAACGACGGGTATAAGAAGCATAGAAATGATACGTGGCAGGACTTCAGCGGGAAATTTTGTAAATGCGAACGGTTCCCATGAAACATCTAATCCCAACCTTGTAAACTGTTCAACGATATAATCTTGCGCTTCCGCTTCACCCGCGCTGCCTACCAGCCTCGGGATAGCGAGTTGTGTGATGTGCTTGTATGCGCGCGCTGCATCGTAAGTGAGGTTCGTATCCATCGTAATTCCTTTAGCTCTTGCCTAATTCTGATCGGAACCGTCTGCCTAAACGGCCTTTGAGTGTGCTGGCAATTTGGCGTTCGGCCTGCGCAATATTGTGCAGCTCGTTGGGATCGTTTTCTAAATCGTATAATTCGGTCACGTCGTTGTAGTTTTCTATGAGTTTATGCGTTGCCGTGCGGATACACCGGAAGTTTCGGAGCGCACTGACGGTTTCGGATCGGTGCGTTTCGGTTTCACCGCGCAGCAGCGGTGCGATAGAGCGTGCGTCGATTCGAGGCAATACCGGCACACCCGCGAAGTCGCAGATTGTTGGATTCACATCAATGAGTTCAACCAAGCTGTCTGAAATTTGATTTTTGGGGATGCCGGGTCCGGCGACGATAAGGGGAACCCGCAACGCGGCTTCGTAAGCGACGCTCTTGGTGTAAAGTCCGTGGTCGCCGAGCATCTCGCCGTGGTCGCTTGAATAAATGATATAGGTATTGGCAAGCATCCCACGTTGTTCAAGTGCACGCAACATTTCGCCGATTTGGTCATCAATGAGTTCGGTTGCGGCGCAGTATTGTTGGCGTGTGAGAGTAATCTCATCAGGACTGACATTAACGACACGTTGTTTCACCCACTCAGGCTTACCTTTCAGAGTGTCAACGATAGCAGGCGGCATCTCGGCATTTCGATACTTATTGCCATATTCCGTAGGGGGGTCGAACGGGTCATGGGGGCCAACGAAACTGACGAACATGTGCCACGGGAAGTCGTCCGGAATGGTCTCAATAAATTCGGTTGCGCGTCTGCCGATATAAGTATCAGCGAAATCTTCCGTGGAGAGGACAGAATCGTGAGAGCCGTTTTTAATCCAACCGCCGCCACTACGTTTGCGATAGTCTTCGTGGAACGCTTTAAGCACGCCTTTCTCTTCAAGATAGTGGGTATAGGGACCGATAGGCGTTGGTGAACTTCCGGCGTGCATCTTGCCTTCGCACTCTTCAGGATGCGTGAATCCCCAACTATAAGTGCGAGGTCGGTCGCCGTAGCGTCCGTTATAACCATCAGGCTTCGCAAGGTCAAGTTTGCCGACGCATCCGACGCGATAGCCGTGGTCCCGGAGTTGTTGGTAGTAGGTTGGCACGTTAGGCGGCAGAAAACTACCGTTATCCACTGCTCCCACTCGAGCGGGCTGTAGACCAGAGGCAAGTGCGATCCGCGAGGGTGCACAGACAGGGGCATTGACTGTACAGTTTGGGAAACTCACGCCGGTTTCTGCCAGCCGTCGCAAGTTCGGGGTCTTGAGGGCAGCCGGGGCATTTTCAGCGGTTTCGAGATAGTCATACCGATGCTGGTCGGACATGATAAAGAGAACATTAGATCTATCGGTTTTTCTGTTCATTTTTTTTCCATATTACTTAAGATATTTTCAATTCCGAGTTGAAAAATATGCCATTCCATTTTTGGTTAATTCACAACCACATAAATGGCTTCGCCAAGTTCTTGAATAAAGTTAATTGCCTTCACCGAATCTGAAGAAGAAATGCCCCAGCGATTCCCTGGACTACTAGGATCCAAGTCTGACTCATGTACAATCTGATTTCGCCGGCCAAGGATCAGTTGGAGTTGGTTTTTCACATCCTCAACCTTTAAGTTGAGTTCTGACGCAACAGAATCCCACAATTTACAAGTAGAAAAAACCGGATTGCATCATCTATTTTGTCAGGATGCTGGAACGGCAGGTGTCCATGGTTGCGGCGAATCTCCTCATCAAGCCATCTGTTATCACCTTGCACCGCTGCAATTCCTTGTAGTGTTGCTTCCATCTTAACCTGAAAACGTAGAAAAGCAGGCGTTTGAGGGCGTTTGCCATCATAAACTTCCAACATGCCGACGCGAGTAATTTCATGTATGTAGTGGTCCAGCGCACTAACAACCATAACAATTTGAGAGCGTAACAGATCTGTCAAATCCAAAGCAGAAGTTATCTGTTGACTGAGTATGTCATATAGTGCTCCCAAGGTTTGAACCCGTTCAATATCATCACAAAATTGTTCAAGAATATTAAGCATTTTCAACCAACGTTATTATCCGGTCAACTCCATCAGAATACAGCTTCTGAAACTGGTGCATAGATTTTTTAGTTTGCTCAAGTACCTCACCTGCATGTTCAAGCTGTGCGTCTGTCAATTCAAAAATTGGGGCTTTATGTTCTTGTGAACGGGCAATGAGACTATTGAAGTCAGGCATCTGAAGAATTGGTTTTCCTAAGGATTCCTCTGAAAATAAAGGTTGTTGACTTGATTCATGGAACATTACTTTCTCATATAACCTAGTGGGAAGTAACATATCGTTTTTCTTCAAGACAGGTAGGAGGCTTGTTTTGACAGCCAATTCTATAGCATTAATCCATTTTTGAAATGCAGCGGTAGGTTTCTTGTTTCTAACCCGATAATTTTGAACGATTGTACCGAGAAACTTGGGAATTTTATTTGGGAAAGGGTAAGTTGCTTCCCTTAGAATTGGTAATGCTCTACCTTGTCTTGACCACGCTGCCCATTGGATCAAAATTGAAGCGAGACTCTCCGCCGCCATGACCGAGAAATAATCAGGAAACATAGGAACGAGAAAAAAATCACTCGTCATCAGCAAATTTCGGTTGATTGCGCCTAAACTGGGTCCCATGTCTACAAGTATGAAATCTGCCTTGTACTTTTTGGCAGTTTCCATAAAGAGATAATTTAGCGAACCTGGCAAGTTCTGGAGACTTGGGATAGAAGCAGACAGTTCCTGAGCCATGCCCAAGGGCACCTCGTATTCAGCAAACCTAATGTGTCCTGGCAACAGACACATATTAGGTTGCCCTTTAACTGACTTGCAGACTACTGGTTCAAGAAGCACGGGACGAGATTCAAAAGCAGGAGCAAGCCCTCGATAGATATCTTGTACCTCTTCTGACTCGTAAATTGCTTGAAACCCTTTGCCAATCTTATATTTACTACCCCTGAGTCCAAGTACCATGCCCGTTAGATTACACTGTGGGTCGCAGTCAACAAGCATAACCGTCTTACCCTTATTTGCCAGCATCCAACCTAAGTTGAATGTTGTTGTTGTTTTGCTGACACCGCCTTTGTGGTTGAAAAGCGCAATTTGTTTGGTCATATAGTATCTCCTCAGGTATGAACAATGTGATTATTAAGTCTAACCCTCTCAATTATTATACACAGGATCGTGGTGATTCTCAATTAAAAACCGTCATCCATGAGTGTCGTATGTCTGTAAAACGTTCCCGATTTCTTGCCAAAATTTGCGGCGTATGTTATGATATGTCTATAATTCTTAAAAAGGAGCCTGACATGGCAGTTTTTTTACATACACGGGTTCGCGTCAGCGATCTTGACGGTTCTATCGACTGGTATTGTGATCACTTGGGGTTTAAAGTCCTCAGTCGGAGCGATAAATCTCCGGCAGGCAACCAGATTGTACATCTTGAACTTCCGGGCAATGCACATACATTAGAATTAACCTATTCACCGGATTTTGAACTTCAGGTTCAAGAGGATCTAATGCACTTTGCTATCGGTGTCCCTGATATTGTCGAATTTTGCGACGGATTAGAGAAAGCTGGATTGGAGATTTGGCCCGATGAATGGCGCGAGCAATTCACGTCCGGTGGCATGAAAATGGCGTTTATTACCGATCCGGATGGCTACGAAGTAGAAATTTTAGAACGGGCAGATACCTCTGGGGATCCGCTTGACGTACTGGACGAATCTTAGACATAAGGCCAGAACTGGTTCCATGCTGTCAACCAGTCTTTTGCACGGCTTTCAACGGTGACAGGACTGGTTATCTCGATCCCTTGTCGTTCTTTGAATTCTGCAAGTTTATCGACACTTCCAAGTTCAATTTTAATTGTCGTCGGCGCATCAGGAACGTAAGGTTTCACGCGCGATAGATCTGTGAGTGCATCTCTCGCTGCATCTTCGATTAATTGGCGGGCCCGAACGGGCGGAAGTTGCCGTGCGCTAAATCGGCTTAATCCCTGTTTAACAGCGACTGTGGGCAGTGCGTCGCCGAGGAGTGCTTTGGCTTCTCGGCAGACTGCCGCGTCGCCTGTAACAAGCGCGATCGGCACACCATAGGCACCGTTGAGCGCAGCGTTCACCCCCGTTTCGCCAACTAAATCGCCGTTGAACCAGAGGTTTCGGTATTGCACACTAGAGA
>RKRO01000246.1 GCA_007571355.1 Candidatus Poribacteria bacterium
ACATTGCATTCGGGTCAAACTTATATCCCATCTAAGTTCCTCCATCTTTTTGGTATAATGTTCTAATTGTATCAATAGGAGGCGGAATGTCAAGCACTAATCGTAGTATTTCTGAAACGGGGTATTTGATTGATTTTGACATTGGAATATGATACAATACTTTATACCAGAAACTTATGGGTTTAGATCCACACCATCAGGTTGAATGGAATAATTTGTAAATATATGAATGTCAAGCACTACATGTACACAGCGTTAATAACCCTTATTGTAACGACATATCTTGTGAGTGGTTGTGAGCAAATTCCCACACAGGTTATTACCACGGAACCCATTGAAAAAATAGCAGCTGCCGTTATCTCTGGAAAAGATGGGAGCGGTCTGACAGGTAAAGCCACATTTGTCGAAACGGATGGCGGAGTTCACGTCAGGATCGAAATCCAGCATGCAACGCCAGGTTTGCACGCGACGCACCTCCATGAAGGCACCTGCGCTGATGTGGGGGCACATTGGCATCCTATGGGTATCCCGGCAGGTACAGTCGGTGTCCCTGTCGCCGAAGCGACACTTGAGATACCGTCTATCGGTGTCGGTGAAATCGGTAACATTCCAGTCAACGAAGATGGCACAGGGGTCTTAGAATTTACGACTCCGCTCTGGTCCCTCGGCGGCGATCCGAGTACGGACATTCTCGGTAAACTACTACTCATCCACGAAACAGGCGATACGTTCCAGACCCATCCGCATGCAGGCACAACAGGGCATACCCACAACATGACCCAGATGCAGATGGAAACGGAAATGGCGATGGTGGAAGCCGCACACGTTTGTACACTGACGGTGCTGGGTCAACAGATTGACTTGGATCTCGATCACCATCTGCCCGGGCAAGCGAGGGATCAGCATAGCCACGATCCGCTGGAGTTGCTGCTGAGTTGTTTCTTTACCACTGAGCAGCTGCTGGATTTGGCGTTTTTGCCCGTGATTCAGCTGACGGGATCGCCAGAGTTTCAAGTACTCTTGGCAAGCGAACAGCGCAGTTTAGCCGCTTACCACGAATTTTTTCTCTCTCAAGGCATGCCTATCGATCCCGATTTCTTCATCCATCAGTATCGTCAAACCTTTCCCCCCGAGGCACCTGAAGCATTTGAGGAAGAGATGCAGATGCGGTTAGCACATCTTTACATCGCATCGGGCATAGATTTTGAAAATCCTGCTGACATTGTCGGCTATAACCATCTCCTCACCACTTTTCTGGATGCTCGGACGACTGCATGGGTGTTAGGCTATTTCCAAGGTGACGATACGGCCTTCGGTGCGTGGATTGTTGCGGTGCTTAAAGACGTGCAAGTGAGAGCGGGTGGCGGTGCCCGCATCGGTTGTGGCGTGATTGCCCTGACAGAATAAACATTTCAAATGCCTCATGTGAGATAATATGCGCCGATCTATACTCTTTTTGCTCTTACTCTATATAGGTGGTAACGTTGACGCGCAGGTGCTTATTGATTCTGTTGTTGCGGTTGTCAACACGGACGCTATCACACGCAGCGAACTCGAAAATGAGATTCGAATCGCCGCTCTGGTAGGAAAACCCACCGTTGAACGCTCGAAACGTGCAGCCCTTGAAACCATCATCAACCGCAAATTTGTCTTGCAGGAATCGGAACGGATTGGCGTTGTCATCGCCGAACGCGATGATCGGGTTACTCGAAAAATTACAGAGATTCGCAAGCGGTTCGCTTCCAACACAGATTTCCAAAATGCATTACAACAGCATCAGTTGGAAACTGAAGCCTTGAGGGGGTGGGTCTATGAGCAGCTCATTTACGACGAATACTTCCGACGTAAATTTTTCAACGCTGTCAGCAGTGCAGCGGTTGAACGGTTCGCGAAATCATACTACGATACGAATAAGGCAAAATTCGTAGTGTCGCCGACAGTCACTTTCAACTCGCTGCTTATCGTCGTTCCAGAGGATATATCGGAAACGGAAAAGCAGGACGTGGTGAACCGGGTACAAAAACTCAGTACACGTTTACAGCAAGGTGAAACATTTGAGACAGTTCGCGAAGCCTATGAAACGCAGTTATCGCTTGCGTTTGAAGTCCTGACAATTGAAACAGATACCCCTTTAGGAACACTTGTCACTGAATTAAAAACCCCTAAACGAAGTCAGTTACTCGTTGTTGAGAACGGATACCGAATTGTTGAGCGAATTCGGGTGAACCCGGAGCGTCAGAAAGAATATACGGAGGTCCGCGAAGAGATTACAGAACGGGTTCGGCAAACGCAAGCGGAAAAGGAATTTGAAACGTGGTTGAACAGGGAGAAAGAAGAAGGGACGTGGCATATCTTAGACGATGAACTCACGCAAGCATGGAACGGAGAGAGGTAACATATGCTGGGTTATCAGGACTTGAATTGGCGCGGAAATCGACAGTCGCGACACGCTGTGTTTCAGTACCTTGTCGTTGGAATATTTCTGTTTCTGTTGGTGGTGTCGGTTTTCGTGGACGTTTTACCAGCGGATACGGCAGATTCTCCCGAAACGTTTCAGAAGCGATTGGAAGATGCGCAGCGTGCGTTTCAATCCGGAGAATGGAAAAAAGCACTCCGTTTGTATCGCGCGCTTACCAAAGAGGCCCCTGAATTACCGATCATTTATATCGGCGCAGGGGATGCGGCTGCAAAGCTGAAAGATTATCCTGCCGCGATTACCGCCTTTCAGCGTGCCTTGGAACGGCTCTCAACCGAACAACAAACCGATATTACGATCGCCCGCCTGCAATCCGTTGTGCAAGCCAAACTCGCGACCGCGTATCACCGTAACAAGCAACTCGACGCAGCCGATATGTGGTTCCAAAGAGCTGTCAAAGGTGCCGGTGAGGAGACACCAGCGGCATGGTATGTCGCTTTAGGACAGATTGAAACCGAACGTGGGAACTTAGAACAGGCACGCAGGTATTATATTGTGGCTGTGCAGCTACACCCAGACACAACCGCTGCTTATAACAACCTCGGACATGTCCTGCTTAAACTCAACCGTATCGACGAAGCCGATGCAGTATTTCGGGAGGCACTCACCCAAGACGAGACACTTGCCAGCGCAGCCTTCGGACGCGGCGAAGTCGGGATAAGGCGGGGACAATTCGAGGTTGCCCGTCATTTTTACGAATATGCTCTCCAACACGCACCGCATGAACCCGCATTTCACAAATCGCTTGCAGATGCCTTCCGCGGTCTGGGGAATAGTGAAGCAGCCCAAGAAGCTGAAACCCGTTACCGCCGAACACTTGCAGAACGTTATCTCCATCAAGCCCATTGGTTTATAGAAAAACAGCAGCTACAGCAGGCGTTAGTACCGCTGCAAAAAGCACTTGAAATAGATGATATGTTTATACCCGCATTGAAAGATTATGCATATCTTCAGATGCAACTCGGCGAATTAGCAGCCGCGCAGCAGACGTATCAGCGTGTGCTAATGATAGAACCTACTTCACGTCAAGCACTTTTACACCTCGGTATGATAGAAACCAAGCTTGGTGACCGACAAACCGCCGCAGCGCACTATCTCACGCTCATCAAACACGAACCGGATTATATGGACGCTTATGTACAACTCGCGAACTTGCACGAGATGTCAGGGGATTTGGCAGCTGCTGAACAAGCGTTTACAATGGGGATACAACGCGAACCGAGATGGGCCCCCGGATACTTATGGCGTGGAAAGATTTATCAGAAACAGGAGGCATCTGATATGGCAGAGGCTGATTTCCGTCAAGCGATCCGACTTGCGCCCGATGTGCCGTTCCCGAAAGACGCTTTGGCATCCCTTCTTGCGGCAGAAAACAGGCGACTTGCTGAGGCGCGCACCCTTGCCGAAGCTGCTGTTGCGGGCGATAAGCGTCCAGTGCATCGTGCTACGCTCGCCTTTGTTTATTACCGTCTTAACCGTATCTCTGACGCACGGCGTGAGATTAAAACTGCTTTTGCCGAATCACCTAATCACCCGTATATTCTAAAAGTTCGCTCACACATCCTGAAAACTGATAGATAGTTAGGGATCATGAGTATGAAGAAGCACTCAAGCAAAACACCTGCTCCTACCAGCAAAATAGATATAGGTTAGGTTGAGTGGTAAAAAGAATCTGATACACCCCGTTTCTACATAAAACATCACCCACTCGAGCCCTGTCCTCCTAATATCATTTCCATTAATAAATCTCTCTTTACGTAGAATGATGCACGGCGCATCTGGACGAGTACGCCTTATTTCTTGCAAATTAAAAGAAAATATTGTATCATTTAAAAGGTTGTGTATATAAACAGGAAGAGTTGGATGAGCGAACTGGTTTGTCGCTCCAAAATAGACAACTCTTCATTAATCAATTTTTTTTTACTTCAATGAAGAAAAGGAGCATTGCAATGCTTAAATTTCAGATACCCTTGGCTGCTATTTTAGCAGTCTGTTGTTTCGCCTTCATATCCTGTGACAGAGGCGCACAAGTATTAGCCCCGGTTACTGATGACATGATGACAGGCAGCGGGTCGGAAGATATGATGGCGGCCGATGACCACATGGCAACCGATGATGGCACAATGGTAGCAGCCGATGACCACATGGCAGCCGATGACCACATGGCAGCCGATGATGGCACAATGGCAGCGGACGACGGCATGGCAGCCGATGATGGCACAATGCCAGCGGACGACGGCACAATGCCAGCCGATGATGGCACAATGCCAGCCGATGATGGCACAATGCCAGCGGACGACGGCACAATGCCAGCCGATGATAGCACAATGGCAGCGGACGACGGCATGCCAGATAATGCGGGTCAGTAGTTTTATTTCACAACATCTCCAAAAAGGTCAGCAATCACATACTATGGTTGTTGACCTTTTCTATTCTTTCCACCTACAAGATGGCAGATAAGAATACGCTTTGGGGGCACCTATCTATGCTATTTTTTTTTCTTGTAAACTAATATACAATATGATATTATTAAAAGAGGTTGTGTATACATAAACCTGAAGAGTTATAATAAAGTCCGTAATGATTGAAACACATCACGTCGAAGCGATGCCCTCTTATGCC
>RKRO01000072.1 GCA_007571355.1 Candidatus Poribacteria bacterium
CCCTTAAAACGCGTCTATAGGGTATAGGCATATATTGTTTAGCGGAATTGACATAGATTTTGCTTGAATACAACCCATATTTTAGGTAACATAGCTATAGAGCAAATCAACTATAGGAGAAACCGGATGTTAGAAACCCGCGAACTCACGAAAGTTTATAACGAAAGCGTTTTAGCTGTCAACAAATTGAATCTGAAAGTAGATGACGGTGAAATCTATGTCGTTCTCGGTGCGAACGGGGCCGGTAAAAGTACGACCATTTCGATGCTGCTGAATTTCATCGAGCCGACGAGTGGCACTGCCCTGATAGACGATATTGAGATTCCCAAATTCCCGCTGGAGGCGAAGAAGCATCTCGCTTATGTTTCTGAGAATGTGGAACTCTATCGGAACTTTACCGCGCGGCAAAACCTCTCCTTTTTCGCGAAACTCGGTGGTCGGAAGAAGGTCTCAAATGTGGAGCTCGACGCGACGCTCGGACGCGTCGGTTTACCGGAGGAAGCCTTTACGCGGCGCGTCAAAACATTCTCCAAAGGGATGCGCCAACGCTTAGGCATTGCTATTGCGATTATGAAGAACGCGCAAGCTGTCCTATTGGATGAGCCGACTTCCGGTTTAGATCCGAAAGGCGGTGCCGATTTCCTGAATCTGCTTCGTGAACTAAAAGCAGAAGGCAAATCGATCTTTATGTCCACACACGACATCTTTCGGGCGAAGGAGATCGCAGACAGAATTGGGATTTTGGTGCAAGGTAATCTCGAACGGGAATTGACGCGCGAAGAGATTCAGAAAGAGGACCTTGAGGCGCTGTATCTGCACTATGTTGCCGGATACGAATCTGAAGAAGACGCGACCGAATAAAAGATAGAAGGGTGAAAAAGTATGGAAGTATGGAAGAAAAGATGGGAGAATGGATGGCTGGAAGGGGAAAAGGAAGAAACGGGCTTCCAATCTTCCAATCCTCCAGTCTTTCAGTCTTTGACGCTCCTGCTGGCTCTTGCTAGCATAGTGGGAATGCTGTTTGTAATTACCCTATTGGCATTTGCAGAAGATAGCCCACCGCCTAATAGCAATAGCATGAGAACCAGAGATGAACAGGCCCGTCATATCAAGATAGAAATAGAGCGTCAGAAAATGAAATCAGCAGAAAAACTGATGGATAAAAAGAAGATTGAGCTCGAAGAACTCCAAGCGATGATGAACGAAAAAAATAACATCGTCACCGTCGCCGAAGTGAATACCGCAAAGGAAGACTACGAAACAGCTGTCTCTGACTATGAACAAGCAAAGTTGGAACTGCAACGGGTGGAACTGGAATCGCTACAAGATGAATGGCACATCACCGTTGAAGAGACACGTCTATACGAATCGCCTGAAGGCAGAGAGCGGTTCTCTATTACCCTGCGGAATAGTTCATCTCCTGTCAGACTCGTCGAAAGTTCCAAAGTGGTAGGACAAGATATTATCATCAGTGCGCAGATTGATGACATCTTTGTTACAATTAGAGAACAAGAGGGTTATGGCTCCAGCGGGGCGATTATCACTGAACCTTACGAACAACGCATTGAGACGCTCAAGGAGGATGAATCCGTCACTTTGGAATTTGAGCTCATAAAAGAGAACATACGAGATGTCGTCGTAGAATTAAAGTATTCGGGGCGTGAGGAGCAGAAAAACATCCACCTCAAACAGGAGGATCCATATATCTCTGTCATGTCCGCAAGGCGTTATAAGGAGGGTGACCGCCGACGTTTGGAAGTTGTTCTCACCTATGGCGCGTTAAGTGACGAAACAGAGGAAATAGACACCACCACAGCACAAGAAATTAACAATGTCTATGTCTCCATCAAAGACGAAACCGCTGCGATTATCGGTTTTCCTTATGAATATCGTATTCCAACACTAAAAGACGGCGAAGAGAAAACGCTCGATTTTGAGCTGCGACGGAATGTGGATAGTCTCGTCGTTAGTCTCAAATACCTTGAAGAGGAAATTCCGTATAGAATCCATCTTGAGGAGGACACGCGCCATATCTCTATTCTGAGTGCTAAGAAGTTCCGCGTTGAGAACCAGATGATGGTAACCATTCAGTTAAAGAACACATCAACAACTGAAGCGATGTCGGGCAATGCGACACCTGAAGAGATCGCAGCGGCGAATGAAATTCGCGGAATTTATGTCTCCTTACTCGACGTTACAGATGACACAAACATCGTCAAACCTTATGAGGAAAAAATCCCGGTACTCGGTTACAATGAAACAGCGGAATTGACGTTCCAACTCCAGAAAGATGTTGAAAGTCTCAAGGTCTCGCTCAATTATCCTGAATTGCCGCAACCCGAAATGCGGTTGATCTATTTGCAAAAAGAGTCCGCCCTGGATGTCGTCAATGTGAGCTCGCTGCGATTCTCACAAGAGGGAAACCTTGGCAGTAAGGTCACTTATGATTTGACGCTGGATCGGTTGGCGGAAACAGAAAACACGTTCCAATTGCGCGTCATTAACCTATTGAACCGCCTCTCCTTTGAGTTTCAAGACCCAGAGACGAGTTCCCGACAATCTCAGGTGAAGTTTACACAAGAACAGTCGAAGCGGAATCTGTCGTTGATTGTCTACTTACCGGAGGAATTAGATGCCTCCTATCTTGATAGCACACTTGAGTTCTATGTCGCAGTCCTTGACGAGGCTGAAGCGAGCGAACTCGGAGGCGTTAACAATCGGTTGGACTTACCGCCTGACCAGATTGCAAGTATACAAGGCGGTGTCGAGCGGTTTGAACTCATCCCGAAAGGTGTGCCAGAAATAGAAGTGTTCGTGCAGAACGCGTTCCAGACAATCAAAATTGGCGAAGAGGTCAATATGACAGCGACGCTGCAAAACATCGGTACGCGCGATCTCGTCGATATTCGTATGCTCGTCGATGTCAATACCGATTGGAAATACAGCGTTGTCCCTGAAGTCATCAGTTCACTCGCGCGGAACGAAGAGAAGGAGATACAACTGACATTGAGTCCACCAGCGGACATCGGCGTAGGTGAATATCAGGCGAAGTTGAATGCCGAGGTTACCGTCGATAACCGGAAGTTTGAGGCACGCGACCGTTCCATCACAGTGCAAATTGAATCAAAAACACAGATGTCGGTGACGACGCTCCTCTTCGGGGCGTTGATACTCCTCATGATTGGGATCATCATCGTCACAGTCCGCATTAGCCGACGTTAGCGGGGCTGTCAACTGTCGGTTTTCAGCCATCGGCAGTAGGGGAAACCGGGGAGCCCAGCCTCCACCCAATTTTATATTGACAGTTATTCCCAAAGATTCATGGAGATTGAGAATGAACAAAAGGTTGACCGTTCTCGGAATAGGAACCTTATTTTTCAGTATCCTGAGTGTCGTTTCAGCACAACCGCTACCCAGTAACGGGCGGGGGCCCCGGCTTGTCTCGCTTCAACCTACACGCGCGATAGAACTTGCACTGCAGAACAATGAGACGGTGAGAAAAGCCGAGAAAGTATTAGAACGCGCGAAAGCGAATCTCCGATTGTCCAAAGCTGTGTACCTACCACAGGTAGGACTCACGAGTGAATATCAACGCCAAAAAGACGGAGATATTGATGAGAGAGATTACCTCACCCGCGCACAGATGAGTGTTCTCCTCACGCAATTCGGCGAAATCCCCGCAGGACTTGACGCAGCGCAGGAAGCAGTCCGAAAGGCAGAAATAGAATATGAACGCGCGAAAAAGGACAGCGTTCACGCTGTTCGGAGTCTCTGGCATAATATTACCCTGACCCAGGAAGAAATCACACAGCGTCGGGCGATTGAGGTTGAACTGGACGAGAAGTTAAAAGGCACAGAATTAAAGCATGAAAAAAAACGGATCCGCTACCTGAGTCGGCTCAATACGGAACTCGAATTGTCTGAACAGCAGCTGGCACTCAACGAACTCCAACGGCGACTTGATGTCGATACTGCTGAACTCATTAGACTCACTGGACTTGATCCCCTCGCGCAAGTCGCCCTTTCACAATCCCTGCCTGATGATGAGATAACACTCCATGACGCTGTTGCGTTTGCACTCGTCAACAGCCTTGACTTGCGTGACCTACGGGGCGATATTGTCCGGCAAGAACGCCTCGCCGCGGAGACAATATGGAACCGGTTCCCCGAACTCTCCGCCGAAGCACGTTATAAAGATCTCCACGTGCTGCTGGAGCAACATCAACAGAACCGGACCTGGGACGCAAAAGCACGCTACGATCCAGTAATATGGGATCGAGAACGTGATGCATCGAGCATTTTTGAGACGAATCCTCGCACCCAAGACGGGTGGGAGGTCCGCTTCAATCTCAATATCCCACTATATGATGGAAAAAGGACTGAAAGTCTCCGTTCTATGGAACTTGCAAAATTGGAGCGACTCCAACTGGAATACACTGAAAAAACGAAACGCATTCGGGTTGCAGTCAGACGAGACTACCGCGCCGTAGCAAATGCGAAAGAACGGATGGCGATTGAGCAGAAACGGTTGGAAATTCGGGAGCAGCAGCTACGGACAATAGAGCGGGTGCTTGACCAAGTGACGTTTGATATACCCGGTTATCAAGGGCTGACCTTCAACGACGCATTCCAAGCACAAGCACAGTTTACAGAAGCACAACGCGTCTTTTATCAGGCACGCCGAAATTACGCGGCGGCGAAGGAGAAACTCCGAGAAACAATGGAATGGATTGAATAATATATTATGCAAGGGTTGCGAAAAAATAATGATACTGGGTTCGGGATTCCCGATGTCGTGATAACTCTTCTAATAATCGGCGATAGAGCCATCTGCCAATCGGCTATTGGGCCAGGTGAAACGTCTGCCTTGCTCCTGTCCGACTTCAATAACCTTTGCCTCATCCACCACAACGCCTAAGCCGGGGCCCTCAGGTAACGAAACGTAGCCATCTTCGTCCATCTCCCATGTTTTGTGAGCGACTCCCACTGGCAGGACATTCTCATAGCCTTCGTGGATAAGGAAAAATGGCACGGCTGCGGATAAGTGAAAACTGGCGGTGAGACCGAGATAGGACATCGTGCAGTGCGGT
>RKRO01000555.1 GCA_007571355.1 Candidatus Poribacteria bacterium
GCCCCTGATGACAAACCGAAAAATCACGTCCGCGCCTTACCTGAACGTGAACATTTGGCGATCCGATTTCCAGTCGTAGAAGGATACGCTTTCGCGCTGCAAAAGAACGAAATCAAGGCGGATATTGAATCTACAGAACCCCTTAGCATCCACCCCGAAATCAACCCGACCGCCCTATACGTCAAACCCGCTGTCGGGTATGAGACCGGTACCCCTTCTGCATCCGGCCCAGGCGGCGCGGTCCTACAAGACCGCGAAGAATATTATCGAACAACACACTTGCAAGCCATAGCGTTTGAGATTGCGCATCGGATTGTCCACAAGTTGGTCGGCGACAGCCAAACTGCCCCAGACCGGGCCAGCAACCCGAAACTCCGGTTGCTCTCTCGCCACCGCCTTTTTCCGCAAGTTTTCAAGTTTGTTGATGTATACATTAAAACAAAGGTCAATTTCCGAGGGTGTAATCCGTGTGAACTTGGACAAGAGAAATACGTCACACGTATCGTAGAACGACTCATGACCGCGATCCAACCGGATGAGACAAAGGGTGAAACCCCACTTCTTCCGATCCTAAACCGCTACGCACCGATCGGTACGTCTGCTGATGTTGACTTTCTCACACCGCGTCCGTGTACCGAGACATTAAAGAGTCATGTGAATCAGGTTGTGCTGGATATCGACAAATGGGAGCGTGCGGCGAAGTTTCGGCTGGAGCAGTCCGATGTTGTCGCGTGCTATGTACGCAACGACCACCTTGAGCTCCGCATCCCCTACGAACATGACGGTATGCCGCACCACTACGAACCCGATTTTATCGTTAGACTTACCAACGGTGTCCACCTCATTCTGGAGATTAAGGGCTTTGAACCAGATCGAGTCCTCGCCAAACACGCTGCCGCCAAGCGGTGGATCTCCGCAGTCAACAACTGGGGCAAACTGAAAAAATGGGATTTCCTCGTCTGTAGAGATCCACAATGGCTCGGACAAGCGTTAAATCAATTGGTCGCTTCTGACGGTTAATATTGTGATAATGAGGTTTAACAGAATATTTGACGCAAAAACTTTAACCCCTTCCATCACCGATAGATTGACTTTTTTTGTTTCCTATGTCATAATAGATATAATGATTTCGCTCCATTTCCAAAACGCGAGTCCCTGCAGGTCTAAATTCTGAAACCTAAAAGGGCATATATCATCACTGTGTTTCAAAGCAGCACACGGAAACCTTAGACGTAACGTGAGTTTGATAAAGACCTAAAGCAGCCGCTTTTCCGCTGAGCGTCGCCCTACCCCCCTGATAAGGGGGGATCAAGGGGGGTTGGATTTCTAAAAATCGCCGCTTTTCGGGGAATCTATTGCTTTTTGGGTGAATGTGCGTCTGCTTAGGAAACCGCTCATATTTTTTTCAAACTGGCGTTAGACGTAGTGAGTATCACAGGAGCCTTTATGACAAAACGCACGCAGCGCGCACCTGCCAAACGGGCAATTATTGTCGGGATGGATGGCGCGAGCATGGAACTGGTTAAAAATATGATTGATTGGGGACACGCACCGAGTATGGCGAAACTCCTCCGGACAGGGGTCTATCGCCCGATGATTGGCGTATTTCCGACGCTAACCCCCCCCGGCTGGACAGCACTTTCCACCGGCTCATGGCCCGGCACACATCAAGTGATGGATTTTAACATTCGGGCTGTTGGGGAACGCCTCGACAAAACGGTTTGGGGGATCAACACCGGGTTGTGCCAGTCCGAATATATCTGGAACCTCGTGGAACGCGCAGGTGGGAAACCGATTTTAGTGAAGTGGGAAATGTCTTGGCCCCCTACCGTCAAAACCGGTATCCAAGTAGAAGGCACGGGACCGGGGGTCTCCAACCACCATCAGGTTGCTGGCTACCACCTCTTCGTCGGCGGGAAATGGGCACCGAGACCCATCGGCGGACAGCGGGACCCGGAAACGTTAGACCCAAGCGCACTGCAGAAGGTTCGTAACATCGATCCGGTCACGCTCAAACCTATTGAAGATGCGGAATGGGAGGCGTTGCCCGATTCCACAAAACCTGCACAAGCGGTGGAACTCACGATCCAGCCCTTGGCACGCGGCAGAGAAGACGTGATGCCGTCTGTTCATGTTAAAGGCGATGGCTCCGACAGCACACGGGTTCCGAAACCGTTTTATGGACTCGTCTACGCTTCAGGTGATAACGGCTATGATCGAATACGGATCTGCCGAAGTCGTTCTGGCGACACCGCTGTTGCGGATCTCGGTGTGGGTGAATGGAGCGACTGGTGGCTGGACAATTTTGAAATTGATGGCAACACAGTGGAAGGTTACGTCCGCATGAAACTTGTGACGCTCACACCGACGGCAGACGCTTTTGAACTCTTCGTTCCGCAAATTTGGCCCCGAGAAGGTTATACAGTCCCCGACACAGTTGCCGCCACAATCGACAAGGAAGTCGGTTCATTCCTGCAAAACCCAGCTCGCGACGCACTTGGGCAGATGGACGACGACACCTATTTCGAAGTCTTGGATTACCACCACCAGCGTCTTGCAGATGTTGCGACACACCTCGCACAGAACAACGATTGGGACGTTTTGATGGTCGAGAGCCACGCGCCGGACTATGCCAGCCACTTCTTCCTCAGCCAAGCAGATGAAATCAGTGGTGCAGCACCTGAGACCCTCCAGCGGTGCCGTGAAGGGTTACGACGCACCTACGAATCCGTTGATCGGATGATCGGACAGTTGATGGAACTTGCAGATGAGGAGACGGTTATTCTCGTCTGTTCCGACCACGGTGGCACACCGAACCAATTCCGCGCCGTCGATATCGAGCAGGTCTTGGAAGAAACCGGATTTATCGTCAGAGATGCAAACGGGGAGATAGATTGGACGAAAACGCGTGCGGTCAACGTCGGCCTGGTACACATCTTTATTAATTTAGCAGGGCGCGAACCGGATGGCATCGTTCCGCCTGAGGCTTATGAAGAGACACAACGTGAACTTATTGCGGCCCTCCATACCTACAAAGACAAGAAAACCGGACGGCATCCGTTCACATTAGCCGTCACGCGTGCCGATGCCGAGATGTTCAATCTGCATGGTGAACTTGTCGGCGATGTCGTCTACGCGTTGCGTCCTGAATTTGATGGTGCACACGGTAAGCAATTGCCCTCCGTGAGTTTCGGTATCGGTGGGCAGCATTCTACATTCCTTCTATCCGGTGCCGGGGTTCGCGAAGGCGTTGCACTGGAACGACAGGTTCGCGTCGTCGATGTCGCACCGACGCTCTGCTATCTACTCGGGCTTCCGATGCCTGATAAAGTGGAGGGCGGAGTCGTTTACGAAGCGTTAGCGGATCCGAATTGGCATCTGACAGCACTTGCGGATTTAGCATATTCTTAAACGGATAGGACGCAAATTAGGTAGGACTTACGCAGGTTGCTCGCTTGTAGCATAACCTGTTAGGTTGTGTCAGGGAACCGTGTGGATTTTTATCGGTTCGCCCTCATAGAGACCTTGTTATTGTCAAAATTGCGTAAGTCCTGTTAGGGAAATATTGGATACTTCGATGCAAAAAGCGGAAATTTTCGCCCTTTAAATCCCCTGTTCCGCTTATCAGGCGGACTTTAAGGCAAAATGCGTCCGTCCTATTTATGCGCTCGAAAAATCGAAGCCTGTCTGCTGGGCACCAGAGTGCTGAACGGCTTTCAGGCGTTCGTCAATCTGCCAGGGTAAGGCTACCGGTATTGTCCTATCCGTGAAATAAGTGTCTGTGATCTGCCAGAATTGCAGACGCGGATACCTTTTGCCGTTGTGTTCAAAGAAGCCTTCTGCTTCGGCTAAGGTCCGCATGCCACGTGTGACGGGGTGTAAGGTAATAAAAATGCCAATGGCAGCGGCTTCATCCTGCATGGCTGTTCGAAAGGCACGCACCTGATTGGGGTTCAGAGCCTGTCCGGATTTGACTTCTGCGATGACAGGGAGTTTTTGCTGCTCGGTTTCGGCGACGTGTCTGTTCTCCCAAAGCAACATCTTCCCTGTGCCGTCGAACCCGCCGTCGTTGCTGTTGGGTGTTGGAGAGAGGCCTAATCGTGTGACGGCCCAGTTTGCGAAGTCGTTCGGGTTTTGTTCAGCGAGGAGGAGCGCGTCCTGATGTGTTGTGGGGTAGCCTTCAATGCGGTAATCTCGGTTTGGTTGTAGGTGGTGTCGTTGCTGGAGTCTGCGTTCCATGGGTTCTAATGCGAGGACGGTAAGGTCTATGCCGGTCCAGTGTCTGTTGAGTCCGTGTGCGGCGTCGATAGTTGTGCCGCATCCGCAGAAGGGGTCGAAGACGATATCTCCTGGGTTTGAAGAGGCTTTGATGATGCGTTCCAAGAGGGCAAGTGGTTTTTGCGTCGGGTAACCGAGTCGTTCTTTTGACATTGGATTGATAATTGGAATATCCCACACATCATCTACAGGGGTTCCTTTAGGATGCGGCATATATTTTTTACCGGTTTTGCTAGTAATCCCAGCGTTCGCGTAACCGCTAGCCTCTTTATATGGAACTCGTATATCATCAATGTTAAAACAGTAACTATCGGCAGCAGCGCGCGCGTACCAAAAAATAACGTCGTGCTTGCGTGAAAAATAGGTTTTGGATCTACCTCCGCCAGTGTAGTGCCAAATAATCTCATTCCTGAAATTCTTTGCCCCAAAGATAACATCCATCAGGCATTTGAGATAGTGACTCGCATGGGGGTCACAGTGGAGATAGACGCTCCCCGTGGGTATCAGCAAACGCCAGATTTCTGCCAAGCGCGGGGCCATAAAGGTAAGATAGGCACGCATGGAGTCGCCGTGTCGCCCACTGCTTTTTAAGAGGGTGTCAAATCCCTTCAAGCATTCTGAGACGTTTGCCATAACATCTATGAGTTCTGGGTGTCCGCCGTCGTAGTTGGCGATGGCATCACGGGTTGCGATGGCGGTATCATCCCAGTGCCAGATGTCGCCGAAAGCTTTTCGCTGCGCTTTTGAGTTCGCGAGAAAGATGTTGTAGTTACGTCCGCTGTTGAAGGGCGGGTCGAGGTAGCAGAGG
>RKRO01000178.1 GCA_007571355.1 Candidatus Poribacteria bacterium
ATTATTTACAAGCGTTTAGAGCACTTCTAAAAACTTTTCCCAAGTCCAAAACGACTAATTCCGAAATCAAAAAAAGATACCATGGGGTATCTTTTCTTTTGGATAGCGCAATGGAAGAACGATTATGTTGTGTGTTGCGGGATTAGTAGTACTTTTTCATTTGTGCCCAGGTGAGAGCCAATTTACCGCGAGCGTCAACAGCAGCAACTCGTGACCAAGGTATGTTATTGCCGTTTCTGTCAGCTTGATGGACATCGTCAAAGTTAGGATGTCCCCAACCGCCGCTGCTATTATCAATAACCACAAGCTTCGCGAGTTTACCGTTGAGGTCGGACACATCCCATTCGCGTCGGGTCATGGTTTCGGTATTATTCCCGGTCATTGTGCGTTCAACCTTTTCATCGATGACAAGGTTCACACAGCAGGGCTCAGCAGTCCCCCATGCGCGATTGCCGCCTCCCATAAGGAAGTTCATTGTATCACCAATAATTGTGAACTCCTTTGAAGTCAACGTGCCTTGCGGGGCATCTACGCCATCCGCCAGATCACCAGGATTCTGACCGAGTGCTTTGCCTTTAACGGGACCTTGATATTTTTCGGCAAGTCCTAACCACCAATCGCCTTGATGTTCAGAAGGCTGTCCACGATTCCGGGCGGTCGGGTTATCGCCCCAAGTCGGCTGAAAATCAAAAGCTGTCCCTGTTTTCTCCCAATCTGTGAGATCGCCCGTTTCAAAATCGTTGTTGAATGCACGTGCAAACACAAGATTAATAGGCGAAACAAACAGAACGAGAAGAACAGCGCAGAGCACAAGGCGAAAAACGTTCTTCATTTCCTATCTCCTTCTCTTTCTGAAAAGTTGTCTCAACTGAAATTAGTTGAGCATTGTGCGTTTTAGTCGTTTACAACATAATCGTTCTTCACTGCGGTAACTTAGGAAAGGGCTTGGATAACCAACCCTTGAACTCACACCCTTGCTTATCATAACAATAATATCATAAGAGAGAGTGTTTATCAACACAAAAACCGAAAACAGAATCGTTCTGGTGTCAATCTTCTTATCACTTGAAATTGAGTGGGATTTGTGGTAATCTACAGATATATTTATCCTGACTGAAAAGATATATAAAAATGGAACAGCAGTTACAACCAAAATCACACAGAATAGCGATTCTGGCTGAAGGCTCGTTTGGTGTCCTTGAATCGAAAACTGCCACGGTGCTTGTTCGCTACCTCCCTGATAATGTCGTTGCAGTGATTGATAGTGTCAATGCGGGCCGGGATGTCAGCGAAGTCATTGAGATCGGGGAAGGCATTCCGGTTGTCAGGGACCTTGCAGAGGCGATGCGGTTCCATCCGACAATGCTTGCCATCGGCATCGCCCCGCCCGGTGGTGAGTTGCCACACCCTTGGCGCGCGATCCTCCGCGAGGCGATTCCCAACGGTTTACACATTATGAGTGGACTTCACCAGTTTCTGATAGAAGATGCCGAACTGTCGGAACTGGCGGCGGCACACGGTGTGGTTCTCTGGGATGCCCGTAAACCGCCCGCTGATCTCCCCGTTGCAACGTGCAAAGCCGATGAGGTTGATGCTACGGTTATCCTGACCGTCGGGTCGGATTGTCGGGTCGGGAAGATGCTATCTGGGATAGAGGTGACACGTGCTGCGCGGGCGCGGGGTATGAATGCTGAATTTTGTCCGACAGGACAGAATGGAATCATGGTCTGGGGATGGGGGATTGCCATCGATGCTGTTGTCTCTGATTTTACTGCTGGTGCAGCAGAGCAGATCGTGCTTGAAGGCGCGAAAAATCACGACTTGCTTATCGTTGAAGGGCAAGGTTCCTTGGTACATCCGGGATACTCCGGTGTAACGTTGAGTCTACTCCACGGCAGCCTCCCCGATGCGATGATCTTCTGTCATCAACCCTCGCGTGACACGGTTGCGCGATATACAGTGCCGTTGCCATCACTCACGGAGATGATTGCGCAGTATGAGACATTGGCAGCACCGATAAAACCTGCGAAAGTGATCGGACTGGCGTTGAATTGTTTTGATCTCTCTGAGGCAGCGGCACGCGAGGCAATAAAAGCAGCAGAGGCGGAAACAGGGTTGCCTGCAACGGATGTCGTGCGGTTCGGCGCGGATAAATTGGTTGATGTGGCTCAAAAGACACATACTGAAAATAACAAATAAGGAGTGTAAGACTTATGACAGATGAAGAAAAATTTCGATTTGACTTGACTGGTTTCCTCGTGCGGCCTGCCATCCTTGAACGCGCCGAAGTGGACGCGATCGTCGATCAGATTGAACGGATACACCATAATCCAGAATCTCTACCTCCAGAACACCGCGCTGTGCCGGGCGGTCCAGCGAGTGTCTTGATTGACCATCCGAAGGTGTTGGAGGTATTACACCAAATTATTGGTCCCGATGTCCGGTTAGAGAACAGTTTCTCTGTCTGGCGTAGAAAAGGACAAGAACACGGTGGACTTCACGGCGGCGGCCCCCAACAAGGCGACCCCATTTTTGGTTACTGTGTCAACAACGGGCGGATTCATGCTGGGATGGTCCGCGTCGTCTTTGAACTCACGGATATCAGCAAGAATGACGGGGCGACACACTTCATCGCGGGCAGCCACAAGTCTAACCTCCCCATGCACCCAGATCACATGTCGTTAGAAGCAGGGAAACGGAGTCCGTTTTTGATGACCTACGCCTGTCCGGCGGAGAGTGCGATTTTCTTTACGGAAAATTTGTGTCATGCGGGGCCCGTCTGGCAACGGGAAACTCCACGAGTGGCAGTGTTAAACGCTTACGCGCACCTTGCAACACATTGGCACCGGCTCCGGATTCCGCCTGAAGTGCTTTCTGCTTTACCGCGTGAAAAGCAGGCGTATTTCCGCGAACCGTGGGTTGCTGACTTCCGCACAAGTCCTGCGACGATTAACACGATTGAACGGTTTGTTAACAACGATGAGCCGCCGGTTAATACCGATACTCAACCATAATCGGATTTTACAACAAAACAGGGGCGGCTAAACTATATGTGGCTTCAACAGTTGTGAGGTTCCATATGAGGATGCTACCATCTGCACTACCGCTTACAAATGTTCTGCCGTCAGGACTGAATGCTAATGTGCAAACCCTATAATTCTTAATGATTGCAGATTGCTCACCGGTGGGGGTCCAGAATCGGATCGTGTTATCCTCAGCATCACCGCCGCTTATGAGAATACGTCCATCTGGTGAAAATGCCACCGTCTCAACAGTATCGGAATGGCCTGTAAGCGTGGCGAGGTACTGACAACTGTTTATATTCCAGAGCCTGATCGTGTTGTCTGAACTTCCACTGGCAAGGATTCTACCGGCTGGTGAAAGCGCGACGGTCTTAACAGCACCCGTATGCCCCGTAAGCACAGTGAGATAATGCCCTGTAACAGCATTCCATAACCGAACTGTGCTATCTTCACCACCACTGGCGAGCGTTCTCCCATCTGATGAAAACGCAAGGGTCTTAACAGCACCCGTATGCCCCGTTAAAACTGCCAATTGGTTTCCGGTATCAATATCCCACAAACGAACAATGTTGTCTTCGCCGCCACTGGCGAGTGTCGTACCGTTTGGTGCAAACGCCAAGGCGGTAACCATATCGGTATGTTCCAATATTGCTGTCTCGGTGCCGGTATCTGTGTTCCACAAGAAAATTCTTTCATCCTCACTCGCGCTGGCGAGGATTACACCATCCGGTGAAAAAGCAACGTCGTCAATCAGGTATTCATGCCCACTGAAGGTTTGAGACTCGGTATAAGTGTACATATCCCACAACCGAAGCACTTCGTCATCAGTGCCACTGGCGAGAAGACTCCCGTCGGGGGAGAATGCGACAGAATTGATCCATTTAACATGTCCATCAATAATTGCCTCCTCTGCTCCAGTGGTTAGATCCCAAAATCGGATCGTGTGCTCGCCACTTGCACTGGCGAGCATTTTACCATCTGGTGAAAAGGAGATAGCGTAAACAGCGTCTTTATGTCCTGTGAGGGTCGCTTGCTGGGTGCCTGTATCCGCATTCCAGAGTCGAACAGTCCGGTCACCACTCCCGCTTGCGAGCAGCGTCCCGTCGGGTGAAAACTCCAGATTATAGACAACACCTATGTCTGTTGCAAAGGTTTCCAGTTTTTCACCGGTAGTGGTATTCCACAAGCAGAGGATCTCATCTCGACTCCCACTGACAAGGTTCATACTGTTTGGGGAAAACGCCAACGCCATAACGCCGTGTGTATGTCCTTGGAGGGTAGAGAGTTGCCTTCCGGTGTGGGCATCCCAGAGTTTGATGGTGAAGTCGGTACTTCCACTGGCGAGGGTTTTGCCGTCAGGTGATAACGCCAAGGCATTGATTGGATACGCATGTCCAAGAACATGAAAAAGAAGGCGGCCCGTGTGAATGTCCCAAAACCGGATTTTCCCATCCAATCCTGCGCTGATGAGGGGGTTCCCATCCGGCGAGACGACAAACGACCAGACCTCATCTCCAGTTTCTCTAAGCGTCATCGTAGTGCGACGTTGTCCGGTGTGAACATCCCATAGCGAGATTGTATTATCCCAATTCCCTGTTACAAGGGTTATGCCATCATGCGAAAAAGTGAGCGAAGCGGCACCCTGATCCTGTCCATGTTTAAGGAGTGCAAGTTCCGTGCGGATATGTGCATCATAGAGCCAAACGCCGATATAAGTGGCAACGGCGAGCCGCGTTCCATCTGGCGAATATTGGATATCTGTTATCGCGCCTTTGCCGAGACGCGCTAAGGCACCTGGAGGCAGCTGCCATTGTGTGTAAGGTTGTGGGTTTTGTGTATTCATGTGTTTAACCAGATTTTTTCGGGATAATTAGTGCAACGTATCAAATAATTTCATTAATTAGATTAAAAGAATATCTCAAGTATTCCCTTTTAACCCAACTTAGCATCTGACATACTCACAAGTCTAAAGCCAAGTGGTTCTTTTGTTCCTTTTAGGCACATTCCTTGATTTGACTCAAGGCAACTTGAACTTTAGGCACTATTAG
>RKRO01000417.1 GCA_007571355.1 Candidatus Poribacteria bacterium
TCTTTGGTATCCATTGAAATTTTCGCCTGGAAATACAGCGAACAGTTTATACGTGAAACAGAAGGCTGGCTTGATACCATCATAGAAACGGGGTACTTTAATGAGGAAGACCTTGAGAAACTCAAGCGTGCGTATAGTGCTGAGATTATGGTTTTTGGTTCTGATTACACGCTGAACGCGACCACGTTAGGCGAGCTCTCTAATATGGAATCCGATTGGACGCACTTGGCCGATAAGATGCGACTTCGTGAAGTCAAACGATCCTTAGAAAATCCGGACGAACCTTCTATCACAGCAGACGTTACCATTAATGGGAAACCGTATAAGGTTTTTTATTTGCCGCTTGCACTTGGTCGATTTTTTTGTTTTCTACGTCCGATGGACGCGATCGCCGAAACGAGATGGACACTTACGTGGTCTACGCTCAGCATCGCGGTGCTTGTTACAGGATTGGTTGCTCTCATCAGCCACCTTATTGGGAGAAACTTGACGAATCCGATCAAGGTTTTAGTTGACTCTACGGCGCAAGTTACTACCGGAGACTTAGATGTGCAATGTGAGATTAAAACGCACGATGAGATGGGTGACCTCGCCGCGGCTTTTAATCAGATGACCAGAGAACTCAAGGAGTCCCGGGATAAGTTAATTCAAGCCGAACGCTTAGCAACAGCCGGAAAAATGTCTGCCTCCTTTGCACACGAGATCCGAAATCCGTTGTCATCTATGCGGATGTTGGCCCAGATGTTGATGCAGAAACCTGAAATGTCAGTCGAGAAACATCAGCAATCGCTCCGTTATATCCTTGAAGAGATTGAGCGGGTTGATGTCATCGTTAAAGGGTTGATGGACTTCTCGGGGACCACGGCACTTAATCGCTCGACACAACCGCTCGAGCCCGTTTTGCAAGCCGTCTTGGCACTGATGGAAGCCAACTTGTCACACCATCAGATCGAGTTAGTGTTAGACCTGTCACCTGAAACCCCGGAAATCGAATTTGATTCAGACAAATTGAAGCAGGCATTTATGAATGTTGTCCTGAATGCGATGGAGGCGATGCCGCAGGGTGGCGTATTGAAAGTTTCTACGATTGTAGATGAAGATAAAAACGTCGGTATCAAGGTTGCTGATACGGGTGTCGGTATACCTGAAGAAGATTTAGGGCATCTTTTTGAACCGTTTTTTACCCGAAAAACGAGGGGTACAGGACTCGGCTTAGCGAATGTCAAACGGATCCTTGAAGATCACGGGGGTCGCGTAGAGATTGAAAGTGTCCTCGGTGAAGGAACAGAAGTATCGTTGTGGCTGCCGTTACGAGGGGGCGAAATTGCTTGAATCGTCCAGACAGGTAGATGCCGTGTTGTGGACTTTATCGTAACATCCGAAATAGGTGCACACTTGGACAAGGCTACCCCCCCTTCCCCCCCCGCAAGCAGGGGGGAATCAGATGGGCTCGCTTCGATGGGGTGTGTTTCCATAATTATGGGCCTTACTATACTCTAAGAGAGATTACTTCCGTATCAACATCCTCCGTGTTGCAGAGAATTCCCCTGCTTTGAAAGTATAGAAATAGATGCCACTTGCGACCGGTTCGCCTTGCCTGTTTTTCCCATCCCAATAGAGAGCTCGAGATTTGTCATAGTAGATGCCCGCTGGTTTATGTCCTAATGCAAACGTTCTGATCAACTTTCCATCTGCTGAATAGATGGACACGTTGACATCTGCCGGTTTTGCCAACTGATACGGGATCCACGTTTCTGGATTGAACGGGTTGGGATAATTCGGCAAAATGGACGTTTTCATAGGTGGCACAGATGGGGCTTTCGCAACGTTTGTGATGACTGGGGTATCAATATCGTTGAAGTAGAAAGTCCGAACGATGACCCACATTTTGCCTCGCAAGAGCCATCCGTCTTCAATCTCACCCCAGACTTTAATTGCGTGGTCGTTTACACGTTCCCACCCATTTATACTGGCAGTCCCTGTAGATGTCAGCAGTTCAATATCCGAGATCTGTACAATACGAACCGGATTCTGGAATGTAAGCGTATCTTCCCATTCGCGGGTTTTACCGCGAAACACAGTTTCACCGTAGACCTCTACCGCCTGCATATCTGACCAATAACCAGGGTAACGTGTTTCAAAGGAGGGTGCTTCCAACGGAACGATTGCTGTATTCGGGTTGAGATGGAACCTACTCAAGAGTTCAGCGTCGATTTGGAATTCGTACCATTCGCCATCTCCTATCTTAAATTCAGGCAGCGATTCCAGCGTCCAATTCGCGTTGAGTTGTTCGGCATCCCACCACTTGAAGTGTCCGTTTGGATCCGCAATCAGAATTTCGTTCTGGCGGGTATCATAGCCTACAGCAACGACCCAGTGGTACCCCGTGTTTGAGAGTCTCAGGAGCAGGATAGGTGGACGATTGTTTTTGATATAGCGTCGTATATCTTCAAGGGTCTTGTTGACATACCAATGCGCGCGGACATCTAATTCATTGAGTGCTTTTCGGAGTTCTATTGGTGATGTTCCGAGCGCGACGGTTCGGATGCCGGCTGCTTTCCAGATGTCCTTGAGTTTACGGTATTTTCTGTGGTAGTAGAGTAACATCTGAACGCTGTTGGGACCGCAGTTTTTATCGAACTGCTCCATGATGATAAAATCGTTTCCGCCGTTATGTGGGATATACCTATTTGTGAGCGGATCAAACGATGATACGTCAAGGTGTAGTCCTTTAATCGTAACAATCTGGTCGCCGTTGTTGTAGGTGTAAACCTCTGCTGCGCTGTGTGTTGAGATACCAGTAAGCACTATCAAAGCGAGTGCAATGTGAAGTGTTCCCTTAAGACTTATGCCAAAATGTTTCATAAATAATTTTTTCTGACTGTCGTCACATGTCGATTGAATTTCTTCCCGGGTAACCATAGCGTTTCTCTTGTATTGGACTCCTTAAATTTTAGCAGAGACTCGGCTGCGGTGTCAAGTGCTTTTTTACGTTGGGGTTACAAACCGCTCCTACACGAAAATTGTTCTTTCAAAAATATGACAGCGTGGTATATTGATTGTTGGAAAAGAGGATAGGCAGCCCATTGATTCAACAGCAGGTCAGAGGTAGTCTCACATGGCGTGCGGTGCTGATCGGTAATGACTGGGAATCTCTTTTTCACCATTATATTCCATATTGGCGTTCACGAAAAAGGGCGTTTACCGGATCGCACTATCGGCCAAACGTTTTTTGGAGATTACCTTCCAACCGCGCGATGATTTCTGAGGCTAACTGCTCAGAGTCTTCAGCACTCATGCCGCCTGTTAGTGCAGAGAGGATGCTCGTGAGGTATCCCTGTTCTTCTGAATCAAAAGTGTCGCGATTCTCGATAAGGTCGACGATTCGAGGGAGCAGGTAAGCCCTGAAACAGAGGGTTGCCCATTTGAGCTCGTCTCCAATTTCGGACAATTCTCCAACGGCTTCCTCTAATTGTGCCTCTAAACCTTTTAAGGAATTGTCGATATCGTCTCCGTTTTCAGAAAGATTGTGTGCTGTTATTCTTGCTGCCAGCACTTGATCTTCTAAAGTCAGCAAGGTTCTTACCTTATCCACAATGGAATCTGCCCGTTTTTGTGCCTCTTGGACTTCTTGTTCTGTCATTTATTTTCTCCTTTGCAAAGAAATAACCCGCACAGTGCCGGGCTGAATCAGACAACGGGTGTACGGGTGCATAGATAGATTTAACAGAGAGAATCACCAGGAGGGATTTTGGGTTAATGGCTTGGGGATTTTGTGAAGTAAAATACTTAACTTATGTGAAGTGGGGGGGGGTAAGCCGTGTTGGGCGTGAAGTTAGTGGCCACAAGTTTTCGACCGTGATCCGCGCGGATAACAGTGCACCAATATAGCCGGATGCTGTTTGAAATCTTATGTGTTTGAACTGTAGGGCTCAACTGTCGGTTTTTCATAGTCACGGTATCTGTGCGCGGGGCCGCGCTGTTTTATGCGGTCATCTCTGTCTGCAGATAGTATACCTAAAGGTTAAAAAAGTGCAAAGAAAATCCCAATATGTGAGGTTAGAAAACCTCGGCAGGGGTTACAAACTCCTTCCATAAGCGATAGGACAGTTTATTGCAAGCGTTTATCTAAATCGATGACGGTTGCTCTTGTATCACTGGAATCACGTAACTTCGAATCGTTAATCCTCCAAGGGTCTCCGTTTTTACACGCGGCTCAGGATTGGCGCGGTGATCGAATACTACGTAATACCCTTCGGTTGCCTCTTCTAACTTGAGATATGCGGCGAGCTGCTTTTTGCCGGCTTGATAGCGGCGTTCACCTTCCCAAATCTTGGTCTCAACGATGTATTTTCGGCTGTTGTGCAGAATGATGAGATCCATTCTGCCGCGTCCGGTTTGTACTTCAAGGTACATGCACCCGCGCACAATGCGAATAAACTGGTCCAGATAGGTATAAAGCAGATACTGTCCAACAAATTCTTGCGGTGTATCGGGGACGTGTAAGATACGGAAACCGGCGCGCGCGATGAAATCCCTGAAGTTATCAAGCAATGGGCCCATCAAAAGGAGTCCAGTGGAGGTGAGGTAATCCATAAAGTCGGTGTCATTATTCTCCGAGAAGTAGTCTCCCTCAAGTCCATTAATAAGGGGCTGAAAGGTTTGGACAATGCAGTGTTGATAAATTGGATTGACAATTTCACACATGTTGTCGGTGCCTTTTGTAATAACCCCGTAAGTGGTGAGTTTCCGGATAATTTCATTACGTAGGTTGAATTGTACGCCTCTCTCATAAGAAACAATACGCATCAGGAGGTTTTCAAAGCGAGGGTCTCTACGGATATTCGTCAGCAGATGTGTGAGGTTGACGTTTTCCTCAGCAAGGAGCACTGTGTGTGCCTTTGCGAAGTGCGCCATCGTAATTGTTTCAGTTCTGGGGATGTCCAATTCTTCCGTGAGAATTTGGGCGAACCGGTTGACTAAGAAGGGCTGCCCTGCTGTCTGTCTATGAAGGGTTCGAATAACTTCTGGAGCGAAGGCTTGCCCGACTTCATCTGTATACTGC
>RKRO01000380.1 GCA_007571355.1 Candidatus Poribacteria bacterium
ATTCGCCCCGATCTATTTCAGGCTGCCAATTGATAGTATCCGGATCAAACGTCGTGAAACCCATAGACAACGTTAGATCAGACAACACCAGACCCGGACATTGAAACTTGTCTACGAGATTAAAGATCTCAGGGATAGTATCGAACCCATCCATAATGCTCGTGGGAGAAACGATGATTTTCGGGAAATCGCCTTGGCTGGCACCCAGCAGCTGCCATAAATCGCCCTGCTCGGTTTTGGTCGGTAAACCTGTGGAAGGCCCTCCACGCTGGACGTTAATAACAACGATCGGAATTTCCATCATGCCTGCGCTGCCAATCGCTTCCGACATGAGCGCGAAACCGCCACCCGATGTGGCACACATCGCGCGGCTACCCGCATGCGCTGCACCGATAACCATATTGACAACACTGATTTCGTCTTCACACTGGCGCACCAGAATACCGAGGTCTCGCGCATTAGCCGCCATCCAGTGCAGGACACCCGTTGATGGACTCATCGGATAGGCAGCATAAAATTTGACACCGGCCGCTGCACCACCCATTGCCATTGCCGAATTCCCATCAACAAACGCAAGTGTGGGCTCTTGCTTCTCAAACTGCATTTCAAAAGGCGTGAAATGCGCCGCTGCATGATTGTAGCCTGCACGTGCTACTACGATGTTCGCGTCCACTAATTCCTGCCCTTTGCGTCCGAACGTAAGGTTAATAATGTCTTCAAGTACCTGTAAGTCTCCGCCAACCATCTTCAGAGCAACACCGAACATACAGATATTCAGCATCTTCTTTGGTCTATCGGCATTATTGGACAACTCTTTGTAGGAAATGGGACAGAGTTGGATGTCTTCGCGCTCTGGTCCCGCTTTAACATCATCACTGTTGTAAATAAGTGCGCCGCCGGGGGCAACATTCTGAAGGTGGGTTTCTATGCTGTTCCGATCCATCGCAATAATCATGTCTATCTTATCGCCGTGGTTGGCAACTGGTTCGGAACTAATTCTGACGGTAAGGAAGGTATGACCGCCGCGGATGAGGGACTGGTAAGCACTATAGGTATAGACATGGAGACCATGCCGGGCACAGATTTGGCTCATACTCTTGCCAACGGTATCTATGCCTTGACCAGGTGCCCCTCCTACAGCGATTACAAAATCGTACTTTGCCATCTTGGCTCCTTTCGGGTCGTAAGCAAATTCATATAATTATAGGTTACTCTTCTTTTTTAGTTCCCGCTTTCCCAACGAGGTTCTATGATTTTTTCATTCATAATTCGTATGTTCTACTTTCCTTAATTATACCATATTTACACTTCATTTTCAAGTTTTATTTAAAATTTTACAAATTCGTAACAGTGTTCATCAGACATCCGCGACCGTCATTCATTTCGGAATTCTATAACCCCACCCTCTATCATCGTATGTCTGTTTAGATGACGAGTCGCCGAGGCATCTTTTCATTTTCTGAATGATAGACCCATACATCGTGTCGATGATATTCCTGCAGTAGGACAACAAGGGATCATGGAAACCTGCTGGAGAAATCAGGAAAGAATACTACGATTGGCTGAACGCTTCAAGTGCCTGTTTCGCTTCCGGGGTTCCAATTTTTTTTAATGCAAAAACAGCATGATTTTGGACCTCTTCCGCTTCATCATCAAGCACTTTGATAAGCGCAGGCACCGCATCCGCTGCCGCCCCCTCCAGTTTAGCAAACGTGTACGCAGCATAAGAACGCACATCATCTGATGGATCGTTCAAAGCCTCAATAAGCGCAGGCACCGCACGAATTGCCGCAACCCCCATCAGATTGAGCGCACGAGCCGCATATTCGCGAAACTCTTCATTGAGTTTATCAGATAACGCTTCAACCAAAACCGGTACCGCTGGTTCACCGATACGGCTCAGTGTATTACCGAGAGCGAGTGCATGGTACCGCTCAGCGATCGCCATCTCATCAATAAGCGCAGGTATTGCCGGCTCACCAATTGCAGCCAAGACATCAGTAGCTTGTTCAACCACATCCCCAAGATTATCAGCGAGTGCCTCAACGAGTTGCGGAATCGCTGGTTTACCGATAGCGACTAACTCTTCTCTCGCAGCATCACGGATATCGTCATCCAGTTCCGACAAATCATAGATTAAGTCGGCTATAATGCTTTCATTGTCCATCTATTCACCTTTCTTAACATACGCCAACATCGTGATAAGACGGTCTGTCTGCTCCGGACGTAAGTACTTGTAAAACCACTCCGAGAACTCGCGCTCAGCTCGGGTCAGTTCTGCTGTCAGCGCGGGGACAGTGCCCTCTCCGATCGCTGTCAAGACCTCCGAAGCGTTATTTGCCATCTGTTCCATGTACACAGGGATTGCAGACTCTTCTATGTGCGTGTAGAACTCAGCACCATACCCGGATATATGCCAACACTCTTGGGTAAGGACATCGATGAGTTGTGGAATCGCAGGTTCACCGATAGCAATTAATTCTGCCTTCGCGGTGTCCCGAACGTCCTCGTCGATATGACCTAACATAACTATCAAATCAGCGATGCGGTGTTTGCTATGCATTGTTTCCCCTTTTTTGTTGTTCTAAGAGTGTCGTGAGGCGTTCTGTCTGTTCTCGGCGCAACCGTTTATAAACGCGTTCCGAGATCTCCTGCCTCTCGTACTTATCATCAAGGTGCGTAATAAATTCAAGCCTCGCAACGCGAACATGCTCACAATCATCAGGGTTCAGTTTACGAAGCCAACCCGCGTCTGGTGATTCTGATGATTTTGAAGTATCAGAAGTATCATCGGTATTAGCCCCCGTCGTATTGTTGATTGTCCGGAGCTTGAACAGTGCAGCAACGAAAAATCCGCCGGTCAATGCCGCCGCAACAGCAATAAGAATCAGCTGCCCAAGATTAGAGTCCTGCCCAGGCACAGTACCACCTGTCGTACGCATGTGGACATTAAGTTTTAAATCAACCGTTGCCCCCGCTTCAAACACTTTCCCAGGGGTACTCTGATAAATGAGATAAATATTATTATGGATTTGTTCGCGTCTGGGTGCATCGAAAAATTCGGCGTTTGGTACTAAACCGATACCCTCCGGAACAAAAAACGTGAACTGTGTGGTATCAAAATTCAAACGGCGGGATAAATTCAGTCCATCTCTCTCAACGTGAAAAATATAAGTATAGCCTAACTGCGACTCCCCAGGCGGTAGTGGCGTTTTAAAGATAACTTCATCAGTAGCAAAATCCATTGTCAGTGCTGTGGGTGAATGTGCTTGGAACCCCTCAGTCCCTTTTGGAAGCGTCAAATGTAACCCAACTGTCTCCGCACCACGTTTCGTTTGAAAAGGCAGGTCACTGCGGTTTTCAACGCCAACTGCTTCAACAATTGTAACGGCACCATCCGGGGCGTGATCCTCAGGCGGCGGTCCAACGATGAAGGTATGCGCTTTAATCTGAACTTGGGACTTGTCATCTGTAAATGCCCCGATATTGAAATCAATCGTTATATTCGGAGCCCAAGTTGACAAAACTACGTCCGCCTCAGTATAATCCGTATCTTCATAAACGGTAGAAACGGTGTAATGCAATGTTGGATCAAGTGGTAGATTTTTAAAACGGTAATTGCCGTTTTCATCTGTCAATGTCTGCTGGGTTTCAGGCCCCTCGCCCCTATGAATAGTCAAAGTCATAGGGTGTGAAACAAGCAGCTTCTCAAGTTTTCTATCAACAACCGCCCCTTGGATATTGCCAGTTTCCGTTATCTGCGCAAGAGCGGTTGGAAGCCAGAAACAAGTCAGGGCAATCCCTAACAAACTGCGCATACCCCACGCGGTGAGATCGCAATATTGTGAGTTGCCCATCAAAGTCCTGAACAAAAATTTACGCGTATGCATGTTAGGTTCCACGTTGTTGTTTGAATCTTTCGATTTCTTCTTCAACATCAGATTGCGATTCGCTTTCGAGCTGCACAATGATTTGTGCCGTCTCTTGCAAAAGATCGTCACGCAATTCTTGATAATCGGCTTCTGAAAGTTTTCCAGTTTCGTAATCTTCGTCAAGGTCCGCGAGTGCGGCGTAGCTGCGCTCACGTTCTTGAAAAAGTGTGCGCTGTCGTTCCGAAATAATATCTTCTGAAGTTGTCACAGGGGGTGAACCCGTTCCTGAAAAAATTGGGAACCCCAAATACACAAGAAGGGCGATCCCGAAAATTATCATCCATAAAAGCACAAGAAAAGACATATCAAACACACCTTATGAAGCCCACTCTGTTAATCCATTCTACACGAAAATTTGCCGTGTTTAGTTCTCCTGCTTGTATTTTTCCAGCTCAGCCTCAACCTGTTTCACTGCGTCCGCAGAAACCTGTGTTTCTGATTCTGCTTGCGCATCCGATGTTACGATTGCGCCATGTATTGACCGAGTTGACTTCCGAAGCGCGACGAAAACGACCCCACCGATGAGGACAAATATAACCGCTGGCATGACATAGGCGAGTACGTTAATACCCTCTGCTGGCATAACCGCAGAAAACTGGGGTCCATATTCCTCAAGATACGCCGTCCGAATCTGATCAACACTTTTACCGTTAGTGAGTTCATCTTTAAAGGAGGCTTCAATCGCGAGTGCAGTGCCACATACACAAACTTTGATCGTCTCCCGCGTACAACCACAGTAACAGTAGACCGTCGTTAACAGCTCCTCCAAATTGGATACAAACTCGGGATCTTCCACCTTCTTCGGTGTTGCTACGCGATCCGTTTCTGTCTGTGCTTGCCCCATCATAACAAGACTACAAGCCACAAAAAGTATAATAAAGCAGACAAAATTACGGAGAACAACTTTGTTGGACAAGGCACTGTGCAAAAATCTTTGTGTCTTCATAATTTCAATCCTCACCTATCCTATCAAGAATCTTGACTCCGGTCAGATTTCTCCGCGATAGCAACGATACCGCCCAATACCATCACAGCAATTCCGATCCAGACGACACCGACGAGAGGGTTGTGATACCCCTGTACGTTCACCACACCGCCTGTCTTGATATCCGGTGGAATGTTCCCCAGAGCAATATAGAGATCATTGACACCGAAATGTCGGATAGCAGATTCTATCGTATCCTGCTCGCCTTGCCCCACCTTATAGTAAAAGTGGCGCGCCGCTTCCATACTGCCTATCTGTTTCCCATCCTTGGCAACATCAAAAACAACAGTAGTGCGGCGATAGTTTGCATACTCCTCCTGAAACGAGTCTTTCATTGTGAGTTGGAACTTACCGACCTCCATGGAATCGCCCATGGTCAAGGATTTAGACTCCAATAAAAAATAACCCTTCGATCCCATAATCCCTATGTAGAGGATAACGATACCGATATGGATGATGTATCCACCATACCGCCGTTTATTCCGCTGAATAAGGAGGTTCAGACCGTTGAGAAGGGAGGTCTCTTGCCGTTTGGCGCGGAGCTTCGCGCCTCGATAAAATTCAGCACAAATCGCGACAAGCACAAAGACAGCTGCAAAACTACAGAGTACTGAATACAATGGGAAAGCATGCCCTATTAAGGCGAGGAATCCCCAAGTCAAAGCACCGCCAACTAAACCCACCAGAAGCGGAAATACAAACAGCCGCCTGAAATTATTCGCCGTAATCTTCTTCCACGAGATAATCGGTCCAGCCCCTGTCAAAAATAGAAGCAATATCCCGGGGATAATAACAACCTTATTAAAAAAGGATTCAGGAACAGAGGATTTTTCTCCGTTAATCGCCTCAGAGATAACCGGCCATAACGTCCCCCAGAGAATAATCAAAGTTAAACCCACGAGGAGCCAGTTGTTCAGAATAAATGCGCTCTCACGCGAGAGGAGTGATTCCAACTGATTTGCACTCTTAAGCCGTTTCCAACGGTAGATGACAAGTCCAATAACACCAGCAGTTGAAACGAAGATGAAACCAAGAAAATACGGACCAATATCAGATTGCGCAAAGGCATGCACCGATGCGATAATACCACTACGCGTAATAAAAGTCCCTAATAGTGTAAATTGGAAGGCAAGCGTAATGAGAAGAATGTTCCACAACTTAAGCATGTTCCGCTTCTCTTGGATCATCACGGAGTGTAGGTACGCAGTCCCCAAGAGCCACGGCATAAAAGAGGCGTTCTCAACGGGGTCCCATGCCCAATAACCGCCCCAGCCAAGTTCACGATATGCCCAATTACCGCCCAGCGTGATACCGATCGTTAAAATAATCCAAGAGAAGAGCGTCCACCGCCGGGAGCGCAGTATCCACTCGCTGCCGACTCTGCCCGATGTAAGTGCCCCGACTGCAAACGCAAACGGGACCGTCAAACTAATCCAACCGAGATATAAAGTTGGCGGATGAATCGCCATGAGCGGTGTCTGGAGAAGCGGATTCATGCCTTGCCCGTCGGCTGCTACCTGTCCATCAGGGAGTCGAGCCAGCGGGTTATAAATCCCTTCAATTAATCCTGTAACAAGGACCGTGAAGAAGAGTTGGACAATAACGATTGGAATCAGGGCATGGTCTGCCAAGGTATCCTGCGTATTTTTGTTACGCTGATGGCTCTGCCAGACAACAATAGCACCGACAACCGTAAGAATCCAGAGCCAGAACAGGAGGGAACCAGACATCCGACCCCAGAGTGCAGTGATTTTATAGAATAACGGCTGCGCTGCACTTGATACCTCAACAACATAGCGCATTGAGAAGTCGTCTGTCACAAAACCGTAGATTAGCGCACCCGTCGAAATACTGATAAGAATGAAGGTGGCAATAACAGCGTTCCTACCGCTCTGGATCGCATGCGGATTTCGCGTCCTTAACCCGACGCTAAGAAACGCAATCGCCCACAAACACGAAAGCACAGAGAGGAATATCGCGGCTTGTCCGATTTCCGCAGTCATGTGTTTCTGTGCCTCCTTAAAAAAATATCGTTGAACATACTGCTAAGTGTTGAGTTTTGCTCACTCTGAAGAATTGTAAGAAGTCTCATCTGTCGGTACAGCACTTTCTGCCCCATCGTATTTTGAGGCACACTTCGTCATAAGTTTCGTCGCAACAACAAGGTTCTGCGATGCATCGTACTCGCCTTCGACAAAAACGCTCCCGCCATCCGTAAAGTTATCCGGTTTAAGCTGATCCTTATAGATGACGTTGACCGTCGCATCGGTCTCACGATCCTGGATAGCAAAAGTAAGCACAAAATTAGCGGCATCCCATTGAGAACTCCCGGCTGCAATGAGTCCATCAACTTGGATCCGCTGATTATCTGCGCTGCTTCCATCTAAGACAAGCGAAGCTGGCGTAAAATGCCGCATACTCGTACTTCTTGTCATAGCTACCACCAAAAACACCATGCCCCCCAGCAACATGACACTCGCAGCGATGATCTTGAACCTATTCTTTCTTTTCATCTGCGCCCCTCCTTTGAAATACGAATTCGTAGACGTAATTTCCAACCGGACCGGCAAACTGAATTCGCCTCTTTAAAATAATACTTGATTTTACTTGCAAAATCAAGTTAAAATAGAATTAAATCAGAAAATCGCACGGAATTTAACTAAAAAGCAGTCAGGAGAATAGCTGTCAGTTATCCGTTGTCGGTAAGAAGTTATTGATGAGATTAGACATCTCTTTACTGATGGCTGATAGCCATTAAAATATGAAACTGAATTGGCAACACCATCCATGGGCAGGGGTTTTCCCAGCGACACTCTGTCCCTTTCATGAAGATGAATCCATAGACGAAGCCGGATTGCGCCAGTACATGAAAGAACTCGCGAGTGTTCCGGGGATAAAAGGGGTCGTCTGTAACGGGCACACCGGCGAAATCATGTCCCTCCGTCTCCAGGAAAGACAACACGTAACACGGATCACCGCCGAAGCAATTGGTGGCCGAGTCAAAGTCGTCTCAGGTGTTAGCGCGGAAGGGAGTCTGCCGGCAATTGACGACGCGCTCGCAGCGAAGGAAGCCGGCGCGGATGCTATTCTTTTAATGCCCGCGCATCACTGGTTGCGTTTCGGTAGAACACCTGAAACTGCAGTCGGATTCTTTCAAGATGTCGCCGAAGGCGCGGATATACCGATCATTGTCCACCAATATCCGGCATGGACAAAAGCAGGCTATAGCCTCGAAGAGATGCTGGAGATGGTGAAAATCCCACAAGTTATCTGCATTAAAATGGGCACCCGCGACATGGCACGCTGGCGATGGGATTACGAACAACTCAAAGAAGCCGCACCGGATGTCCCGATCTTGACCTGTCACGATGAATACCTGCTTGCATCGCTACTTGAAGGCAGCGACGGCGCGCTCATCGGATTTGCAGGCTTTGTGCCGGAATTAATGGTGGATGTCGTCCACGCCGCACTCAATAACGATCTCATCGGAGCACGTAAAGCACGTAGCCAAGTAGACGCACTCGCAAGGATTGTTTATAACTTCGGAGAACCGAGCAGCGACGCCCACCAGCGCATGAAATGCGCCCGCTGGTTAATGGGCAGATTCCCGTCAATGACGATGCGCCGACCGCTCCGTCAATTGCCCACAGTTGAAATCGATAAAATCCGAGAAAGTCTTGAGGCAACTGGTTACCCATGTGTTCACTAATTTTACGGTGCAGCTTGCAAACCGAAAACTTGCTGTTAGAAAGTTAAAGCACTTTTACTGCCCAATGTGAGTGCCATAAGAGTTGGAGGGTCGAAATGTCACGCCTGAAATACGCTTTGATTGGCCACGGCAGACGCGGCGCAGCACATCTGTCAACCGCCGCAGCCCTAAAAGACACCTTTGATGTCGTCGCGGTGTGTGACGCACACAGAGAATCTGCAGCGGCAGGCGCAGCCCGGCTGAATGTCGGCTTGCAAGCTTCGCCAAAATTCGGCGTTAAAGCCTACACCGATATCCGAAAAATGGTCGATGAAATGTCACCCGATGTCTGTGATGTCGTCGTGCCTGTCCAGTTACATCATATCGTCTCGTGTTACCTCTCCCGACGCGGTATCGCACACAATGTGGAGACAGGACTCGCACCAACGCTCGGTTTGATGGATATGATGATCGCCGATGCCACCGAAAATAACGTGAAACTCCAGACATCCGAAAACTTTCCGTTTGTCCCTGTGGAACAGTTCGTCTGCAAACTCATTCAAGAAGGGGTTATCGGGAACGTCCACAAATGTTATCGACTCTTTTCCACGACTGGCTACCACGGACTCGCAGCGATCCGGTGCCGGATGGATGCGAATCCAAAATCTGTCAGCAGTATCGGACATACAATGCCTGTTACGCCGTATGTTGACCGAGCAAAGCGAGATTTTAATCGCGAAAACCTTGAGTTTTACGCCATAGATTTTGATAACGGTGGACTCGGCATCGCCATGGTCGGCAATAAGAACGGTTGTCTCGGACGGAACAAACTCGTCGGTTTCGAGACCTGTGGCGAGCGCGGCACAATCATTACCAACGGAAACCAGGGTGCTACCGGCGGTGAGATCGTCAACGTTTGCACAGATGAAGACATCGCCGAACACGCTGGGAAAGCACAAACTTACGAATTTCAGAGAGAATACAGCGAGAGTGGAACGCTCCGTCGCATCTTTGTCGAGCTCCCGCCATCGTTAGGCGGAACAATTGAATGGATAAATCCTTATCGCGGGACGACCCTAACAGAAAGCGGTATTTCATTGGCAACCATGCTCGAGGGTATTGCTCGCGCGGTTCGAGAAGATACACAACCGTTATGGACAGGTGAAATGGGGAGAGCCGATCAGGAGATGGTGATCGCCGCACATCGATCCATCCACATGAATCGACAACCGGTTGAACTTCCCCTTCAACCTGACCCCGCTGAAGAGGAAGCGTTCGACCAAAATTTTGAAGCACAGTTTGGTGTCTCACCACGCGAAGACATTGAAAAAGCACTACAAGTTAATTTTAAAGCACGTTGAATTTCACGGACTTTTCAACGACAATTTTGTCTAAAGAGGTAGAAATGAAGGAAGTTAAAATAGGGTTTATTGGAGCTGGTGGTAATGCAAGCGGGCACATGAACCAATTAGCCGGAATCGAAGGTGCCCGCATCGTCGGTATATGCGACATCGATTCAGGACGTGCACAAAGTGCCGCTGAACGACATAACGCATACCCATACACCGCTCACCAAGACCTGCTCGAACGCGATGACTTGGATGCAGTTTATCTCAGTCTCCCCGTTTTTGTTCATGGGCAACCCGAACTTGACGTTATTGCCCGCGGTTTACCGTTCCTCGTTGAGAAACCGGTCGCGATCAATATAGATATCGCTCGTGAAATAGAGGCGGCGGTGACAAAAGCCGGGCTAATAACGTGTGTTGGTTACCAACTCCGTTACCTCGGCTCAACGCGAATAACACAGCAAATCCTGCAAGAACGGACAATTAACATGATTGTCGGTAAGTATTGGTGCAGCACCGGACACGGTGACCCAAACGCATGGCTGCGTCAGATGAACAAATCCGGTGGTCAACTTGTCGAACAAGCAACACACACGATCGACATGATGCGTTATATGGGCGGTGAGGTGGAGACTGTCTATGCTATGCAGGCAAATCGGTTTCTTAAAGAGACAGATTGCCCTGATGCGAATAGTGTCACACTCCAATTTGCAAGCGGTGCCATCGGTTCGTTGACGGCTACCTGGGCTTATGCGGGTGACTGGTCAAACGCTAATGTACTGGATTTATTGTATGAAGGTGAACTTTTGAATTGGAATCCATCAAGAGTCTCGGTCCGGGAAGATGGCGAATGGGTAGATAAAACAGAACCGGGCCCGACAATTGATGAAGTTTTTGTGAACGCAGTGCGGAGCGGTGATGCGTCTCCGATTTTGAGTCCATATAGCGATGCCGTCAAAACCCTTGAAATATCGATCGCAGCAAACCTGTCTGCGCAAGAAAACAGACCCGTAGAGATCGCCTCGCTATGATGCAATCATTTAGAGGAGCGGTTCGTAACCCCGAACCCATATAATCAAGTAGGAGCGGTTCGTAACCCCGAACGCCAAAGTAAAATCATGTCGAAAAAACACCGAGTGGCAATTGTTGGGTGCGGCGGCATCTCTCACGCACACGGCAACGCATGGCGTAACCTGCCGGAGATTGAAATCGTTGGCGCGTGTGACGAGAAATTTGAATCGCTCGCGCGTTTCGCGACCGAATTCAACGTTCAGAACACCTATAACGACCTGCGACAGATGCTCGAAAAACAGCAGCCCGATGTCTTAGTCGTCGCTACGTGGCCCTCAAGCCATCTCAAAAATGTCTTAGAAGCAGTCCGCTGTGGTGTTAAAGGTATACTTGTAGAGAAACCGATCGCTGTTACCACCACACAGCTCGAACAGATGATCCAAGTCACAGAACGCGCCAATATCTTATTGATGGAAGCGTTCATGTATCGGCATCACCCCTTGACCCTCGCTGTGAAGCAGAAAGTTGAGGAAGGCGCGATCGGGGAAGTCCGCTACGCGCGCGCTACTTTCTCAACGGGTTTGACAGATCGCCAAAATTGGCGATTGAGAGGTGACCTCGGCGGCGGTGCTGTTATGGATTTAGGATGTTATTGTATCAACATCATCCGTTATCTCATCGGACGTGAACCGCAGTCCGTCTGGGCAACAGGTAAATTTGAACCGATTAACAATGTCTGGGAAACCCTGATCGGAACTTTAGATTTCGGTGAGGGTGTCACCGGACAATTCGACTGCAGTTTTGGGTGGACGTGGCGCGAATCTTATGAAGTCACAGGCACAGAAGGCACGCTTTTTGTTCAGAGCGCGTGGGGCAATTCGGAAGGCGAAGCACACTTTACAGTAAACGGTGAGACCTTTACAGTGAAGGGTGTGAATCCCTATGCGGCTGAGATTTTGGACATCTGTCATGCAATAGAAACAGACGCATCACCCCGGTTACCATTAACGGACGCACTCGGAAATATGCGTGTCATTGATGCATTACACGAATCCGCACATACAGGTCAGTGCATCAAGATCCCTGTGCAAAAACCTTGAGAATAGGTGACAGCACTCGAGAAATTAATCATTAACCATCGGCAGCATGTTCAAATTAGCGGCTCCCAAAACCCGTAAATTGACACCTCTGGTGCAGAATTAACAGGAAACCTGCGCGGAACGTAGCAGTGCGCAGCCCAGGAGGCCATAAATTAAAAAATGTTTGAAAAAGTAATGAAGTACCCCATCGACGTTTTTCGAGAAGGAAATTTCTCGTTTGGGATACCACTGCCAGGGCTGCTCATTGCCGTTCTGCTTGTTGCGCTTATTGCTGCAACGATATGGTCGTATCGCACCACACAAGGACGCATCCAGCGCGGCTTCCGAGGTTTTCTCATCTTTCTTCGCGCGGTTGTACTCTGCCTGCTCGCTTTCTGTCTACTCAAACCGTTTCTGACAATCTATCAGACAAACCCTGATGACTCCTACCTATTGGTAATGGTTGATCGCTCCAAAAGTATGCAAATTACCGATTCCATCGATGCAGCACCACGATTGCGTCGTGTCAATGACCTACTTTTTGCCGAGAATGCAGGCCTCCTTGAACAACTGAACGCCAAATTCAAAGTGCGACTCTTTGCGTTTGACACTGCAGCAAAACGTATCCCCGATGAGGCATTGGCGAGTGCCGAAGGTGAAAGCACAGACATTCCGCAAGCACTAAACGAAGCTCTTGACGATCTGCAGGGAATCCCGCTTTCCGGTGCTGTCCTGCTGACAGACGGCGCGGATAGAAGCGGAACCGATACCACAAAGTTCGCGATGCAAATGCGAGAACGAAAACTGCCGATCCATACTGTCGGAGTCGGTTCAGAAACGGGAACCCCAGACCTCGAAATTGTCAAACTTGATGTCCCTCGCACGGCAGAAGAAGATTTTCCGGTCGAAATATGGGCAACCGTAAAACGCAAAGGATTCAACGGAAAAAAGGTTAACCTCCAGCTTACCAGCACTGGACGAATCCTGAAAACAGAACCCGTTGACATGGACGAAGGCACCTCTTGGATACCGCAACTCGGCGGAGCGGATACAACCCTCGACGTAACAACAAAACGCGTTTCACTCAAATTCACGCCTCGCCAAGCCGGCACCCAAAAATTCGAGGTACACGCAGCATTAAACGAAACGGAAGCAGTACCACAGAACAACACGAAGACGTTTTTATTGAAGGTCGCACCTACGAAACGCGTGAAAATCCTGTTCGTCGATGGCAGACCTCGCTCTGAATTTGCCCTTATAAAACGCGCACTGAAAAAAGATCCTAACATCCAATTAACTGACCGAGTTTTGACAAGTACCAGCAGTGCAGGACGACACTACATGGGCACCCGATCCGAGACCGCGCACGCCTTCGATTTCTACCCAGACGATAAAGATACGCTCTTTGATTTTGACGCTATCATCTTAGGGAATGTGGATGCATCCGAATTTACACAGACGCAGCTCGAGAATACCGTTGAGTTTGTACGCACCCGAGGCGGCGGGTTGCTTATGTTAGGCGGCTCAAATTCTTTAGGGAATCACGAACTCGCGAAATCCTATATCAATACATCGATTGCGCAGTGCTTACCGGTGGAATTGGAACTCGGATCGCCACCGGCTCCCTTACCGGCACGACGCACCCGTGTAACCCCAGGTTCACGCACATCCCCCCAAAACAGAGGGTATAAATTGCAGCTGACACCGGAGGGAAAGGTAGAAAATCTGCTGGCGTTGGCTGACAACCCTGTGGATAACCTCAAACGTTGGACCGACCTCGTACCGCTCGTAGGCTATAGCAAAGTCAAACGAGCCAAGGCGGGTGCGCTCGTTTTAGCGGAACACCCGACTGAGCGGAACGAATTCGGAAACCGGATTCTCATCGCAATACACAACTACAACGCAGGACGCGTGATGGTTTTCACACCGCATACGTCATGGCGATGGCAAATGCTCAAGGAATCTCTTGATGACGATAGCCATGAACGATTCTGGCGACAGACCGCCAAATGGTTGACAACTGCACCGAAAGAACATATTAAACTCGATATCGCAAAAACAGATTACACATTGAAAGAGCCTGTCGTCATTGAGGTCACCGCAACAGACCCACAATTCCAATTGACGAATAACGCGAAAATCCGAGCCATAGTCGTCGATGAAACAGGCAAGCGCAAAGAATTAAGGCTTGAGCAGGTGCTGGGAGAAGATGGACTTTACACTGCACGGTTTATCCCAAACCGATACGGTGAATACACCGTCACAGCTACCGGCACCCTCGATGGCGAAAGCCTCGGCGAACAACAGACTCTCTTCGAGGTGAAAACATCTTACGCCGAATTCAGTGATGCCGAACTTAACATCGCACTTCTCAAAACACTCGCTGAAGGGAGTGGGGGAAAGTATTACGCCATGGCGGAAGCAGACCAACTCGTCAGCCAGATACCACTCGTGGAAAGCGCGACCTCAAAAATAACCGATGTTGATATCTGGGATATTCCGCTCATTTTTGGTGCTGTGATCGCACTCCTCGGATTTGAATGGTTCCTAAGGAAACGCGGTGGTTTGATCTAACCAAAAACGCTCCACAGCTCATAACCCCGTAACCCTTTCTTGACAAACGCAACCTTAGATGTTACAATAAACCTCACAGAGCACTCAGGGACAGAGGAATGAAAACATGACACGCCAAGAACTCCATGAAGTCGCGCATGGGACGCGCGCCCCGGAACAAGTCTCCATGACGTTGGCGGAATTTCTTGAGAACGATATAGAGGGATACGAATACGTTAAAGGAGAATTAGTGCCGATGCCACCGGCAACAAGAGCACATAGTAAAATTAGTGTCAATCTTATCCGGCATCTGGACCTGCATGTACGTGAGAATCAGTTAGGGGAAATTCATGTAGAAGCAACTTTTCAGGTGGGCGAACGGGGCCTGAAGCCAGATGTGGCGTTTGTGTCAACAGCCCGGTTGGATGGAGACGAAAACAAAGGATTTCCGATACCGCCCGATCTGGCAATTGAGGTGCTTTCACCGACAGACGCACAGTCGCGCGTTGTCGACAGAGCATTTGCCTATCTAAGTGCAGGAACACGCCTCGTCTGGGTGCTTGAACCCCGCTCCAAAACGGTGACGGTCTATCGTTCCGAAATGGACATCGCGCTGCTGACGACTGAAGATACACTCACCGGTAAGGATGTCGTGCCGGGGTTTGCTTGTCCGGTTACCCAACTTTTCGAGTAATTCGGTCCTGCTATTAGGTGTACTATAGTGGATCCCGTAATTACCTTTACAGTGTCGGGGCTACAAACTCCTCCCGCACTGCGGTATACGGAGATATTGTCTGTCAGCGTGTAAACACATTTCCAGAATTTACGATAAAACGGAACAGGAAACATTTTGAAGGATAAAGACTATCTCTCCGATTTTATGCGGGAAGACGATACAGTGGCCGTGTTTGGGATGCTGATCCCGCGCAGAAAATATAACCTATCGCTCTTGCTATACGGAATTATTTTTTGTATAGCAGCTGTAGGACTTACGACTTGGGAGTTTCTTGTGGATCAACCGAAGATCGTTGCGGTCAGATCCACACTGTCTTCATTAGCCAGGTTCGGATTTGTTGAGGCAGTATTTTTTATGATACTGCCGCACATGAGGAGGATGATTATGTATTGGGAATTGCGAAAGAAAATGCCAGAGATCATAGAGAAAGCCGTAGCAGAAGCCGTAGCAGAAGCCGTAGCAGAAGCCGTGCCGAAGGCGGTGGCAGAAACGCGACAGAAAGATTTCGCGCGCTTTAAAAAATTCTGTGAGAAGCATGGTATTACTTACACTCAAGAAGATTGGGCAGACGAAAATTTTAATGGAGAAGACGAATAACACGCGTGCTCCAATGAAGAGGAGAATCATGAACCATTCCTATAAAAACGTGATGTTCGTTATCGCTGACGATTGGAGCCGCATCGCTAAATGTTACGGCAATGAGATTATCCGAACGCCAAACATCGATGCCTTCGCCGAACACGGTGTCGTGTTTGATCACGCATTCTGCACAAGCCCATCCTGTGCTGTGAGCCGCGCGTGTATCCTTACCGGACAACACAGCCACACGCATGGGCAATACGGACACTGCCACGGCATACATGGGTTTCGGACGCATGAATATATGCAATCCATCCCCAAAATTCTAAAGGCGCACGGATTCGCGACGGCGTGTATCGGAAAGAAGCACGTCGCCCCAGATACCGTCTATCCATTCGATTTTGAACCGAGAGTCAACGCTCGGAGTCCGGCAGATATGGCAACAAAGGTCACACAATTCCTTAACGAGAACGCAGATACACCTTTCTATCTCCATATCGGCAGTACGCATCCCCACCGCGCCGGCAAAGGATTCGGAAACGACCAGACCCCCGCAGGGATTCAACCCGGTTCTTATGCCCCCAATGAAATCATCGTGCCCAATTTCCTACCGGACGTACCAGCAGTCCGTGAAGACCTCGCTGACTATTACGAAAGCGTTTCACGATGGGATGCTGTTGTCGGCGCAGTTTTAGATGCGCTTGACGCTTCCGGACGCGCAGACGAAACCCTTGTCTTTGTCACCACTGATCATGCAATGCCATTTCCCGGCGCGAAAGCATCAAGTTTCGACAGCGGACACCACTGCCCATTGCTGATTTCCAGTCCTACGCAACAGAAACGCGGCTTCCACAACCAAGCATTCGTCAATTGGGTAGATTTCTGCCCAACGATGTTGGATTGGTGCGGTGTCGAACACCCCGACGGCGATGACGCACTTCCGGGCAGGTCGATCCTCTCTATCCTTGAAGACGATAGCGCGCATCCGGGGAACGGCGAATGGGAAGAAACTTACTTCTCTCACTGCTTCCACGAGGTAACAAACTACTATCCGTATCGCGTGTTACGCGGCAGACGGTATAAATACGTCCGCAATCTGGCATATCAACTCGAAACACCGCTCCCCAGCGACTTATTCCGTTCGATTTCATGGACAGCCGTACGTGACGACAACGTCCAACAACTCGGTGAACGCCAACGTGCCGACTTTTTACAGCAGGGCCGGGAGGCACTCTTTGACATAGAAAACGATCCAGCGGAATCCAAGAATCTCATTGACGCGCCAGAATTACAAGACATCGCCAGCGAGATGCGCCGAAAAGTTATTGAATTCAGACAGAAAACGAAGGATCCGTGGCTTGAACAGTCCTTCCAAGAAGGCGAAACACAAGCATTTTTTCGTTAATAGCACGAGTTGTGCTAAATAACGATTTGTAAAACATTGTTTCACAGCAGCCTAATATTTTGTGTGTATTGTTTTTGTTCCATCCTTATGTTATCCTATAAGTCAAGAAAGAAAGGAGACATAAGGATGGACTTACAGTATACTTTACAACGTTTTGCTTTGCAACTGAAAAATAAACCCCGCACGCTGAAAAGCGTTGCTCGGGTGTTT
>RKRO01000391.1 GCA_007571355.1 Candidatus Poribacteria bacterium
TAGTCAAGGTGATCCGCATCGACGGAAGTGACAACAGCGACAGTCGGATAGAACATTTCAATAGAACCGTATGCCTCGTCTGCTTCAATGACCATAACATCGCCTTCACCTGTTCTTGCATGGCTGCCATCGACGAGTTTTCCGCCGACGACGACCGTCGGGTCAAGGCTGCCAAGGACTGTAGCTGTCAGAGCGGTAGTGGTTGTTTTCCCATGTGTTCCACTGACAGCTACACTATAGCGCATGCGTGTGATTTCGTTGAGCATTTCCGCGCCGCTAACGATTGGAATGTTCGCTGCCTTGGCATAGATGAGTTCTGGGTTATCGGAAGGAATGGCTGGAGAAACGACCACAACATCGGCACCGTGTACGTGCGCCGCGGCGTGTTTGTAATGAACAGTCGCTCCACGTTTACGCAAATGTTCTGTCGTATACGATTCCCGAATATCCGATCCTGTTACATGAAACCCAAGGTCCAGTAGAATTTCAGTGATCCCACTTAAACCCGCACCGCCGATACCGATGATATGTATGTGTTGTGTCTTTCCAAACATTTTGCCCTTTCGTAAAAGTTAACTAACGTGCGAAAGAATAGATTTAGCGATATCATCACTGGCGTGAGGTTTGCCAAGTGCGCGACTCGCGGTAACCATCCGTTCGTGTGTATTTATATCCAATAGAACGTTGATGAGTTTATCAACAAGCGTTTCTGCTGTAAATTTCCCCTGTTCCATGACCACAGCGGCACCTGCTTTAGCGACACTGTGTGCATTTAGCACTTGATCGTTTCCGGTTTGTGAGGGTAAAGGTATAAAAATCGCTGGAATACCACATGCGGTAACTTCAGCAACAGTCATCCCGCCTGCCCTACAGATCATAACGTCGGCAATGCTGTAGATCTCCTCAACAGTATCAAAGAAAGGACGAACGCAGTGTAGGAACTCAGTGTGTGATCGGGTGTGCTTCTCATATTCGGTTTGAACTGTCTCTGCCTCAGCTGCACCAGTTTGGTGAACAATTTGGATATGTTTAGCAAATTCCAACAAATGTGGCAATGCGGTAACAACAGCCGCATTAATAGCCCGGGCCCCTTGACTGCCCCCCATCACAAAAACGGTTTTTAGGTCTGGCGACAACCCGAACTTCTTATATGTTTCGTCCCGCCTTGGAAATTCAGCGATGGCTGGACGGATCGGGTTTCCCGTTATTTCAATATGTTTTGTGTGTCGGAGCGCATTGTCCTTACGCGCCGATGCCATAGCGAGATAAACTGCCTTCGCCCATCGGGCTAAGATACCATTCGTTAACCCAACAGAGGCGTTCTGTTCTTGGATAACTATCGGAATCCTGCGCAGAAGCGCAGCTAAAAGCACTGGACCTGAAACATATCCGCCGGTCCCGATAACGACATCCGGTTTCAGTTGTGTCATATACTGCAAAGATTGAGTGAGTCCACGCAAAGCTTTCCAGATGACAGGAAACCACTGCAGCGTTATACGTCTCGGGAAACCGGCTACTGAAATGGGTAGGAAACGGAAACCGTGTTTCGGGACCAGCGTCGATTCCAATTTACCGGCACCACCGACGAATACAATGTCCACTGTGTCATCCAAACGTTGCAGTGCTTGTGCGATACCGATCGCCGGGTAGATATGGCCGCCTGTGCCGCCCCCTGCAAGAACAACGCTTTTGTACGGCTCTATATGTTGGAGTGATGCCGGATCATGACGGTTTGTCTCTGATATATTTGTATCGTAATGTTTAGAAGTAACCATAGTTGACTTTACCGAAGACGCTATTTTACACAACGGCTGCATGTGGTGTTATTCTGGATTCCGATTGATACTTCTTGAAATATTGAGAAGGATACCGACACTTACTAAACTGAGAACGATTGATGAACCTCCATAACTGATAAAAGGTAACGTAATGCCTTTCGTTGGTAGCAAGCCTGTCACGACACCGATGTTAATAAAAGCTTGCAAACCGATCAAAGTAGTGATGCCGATAGCGATCAGAGATCCGAACAGGTTATTTGTATACCGGGCGATGTGAAGCCCGCGCCAGATAAATAGCATGAAAATGATTGTTACAACTGCGGCACCGACAAAACCAAATTCTTCGCCCAACACAGCAAAGATAAAATCAGTGTGTGGATAGGGCAGTCGAGAGATTTTTTGGAGGCTGCTGTCCAGTCCCAGTCCGAGGAGCCCACCACTTTCAAGCGCGTCCAGCGAGCGGGTCAGGTGGTAATTCGTTGCATCCGGCGATTTCAACATTGCAAAATAGTCCATAAGACGTTTTAATTTATACGAATCTCGGATTATAAGGACACTGACAAGCGCGCCGCCGATACTGGAAAGTGTTAGCACGTGCCAGATACGCATACCGCCCATAAAAAGCACGATGCATGCGGTTACGGCTAATAAGAACGCCGACCCGAAATCTGGTTGGATCACCACGAGTCCGAAAGCGGCAGCAATAAGCAGTATATTCGGGAGCACGCCGTTAAAGAAACTCTTCGCGCGTTCTGGGTTCCGGCTGATGAAATTCGCGACATGTATAACCAAGGCTATCTTCGCAAGTTCAACGGGTTGGAAGTTGATGGGTAAATTCCCAATACGGATCCAACGTTTAAATCTTCCACCTGCAGCCCCTTGGACACTCGACCCTAAATTTGGAACGAAAACCAATAAAAGCATGACGAAAGAAAGTATCAAAAGGAGGTTCGCATATCTGGCATAAAACTTGTATGGAAGATAAGAAGCCATATACATACCGGTTAAACCGAGTACACAAGCGATGATGTGTATCTGCAGATATCGGAAACTGTATCCGTCATAGTGTCTTGAAGAGAGGAGATGGCTTGAGCTGTATACCATCAGAATGCCGATAGCAACGAGGCAGAGGATAAGCGCTAAGAGCATCCTATCCATTCGTCCGGGTTTTTGATCAGATGGCGTGTTGAATATTGGTTCCTGCTCTTTTTCAGGGGCGAAATAGTCGCGTGTGTTTATCCACCAGGGTTCGGATTTTTGTTTCGTCTTGAGCTTCTTCCGACCGCGGGCAGAATTCTGATAACTTCGGAACATCGTCGCGTTCTTCCTTCCGTGTATTGTTTGAATCCAAAAAGGTCGATGTGTCGCGTATTTTTCAGGGGTGAAGGGCATTAACGGCTGCTTTAAAATCAGCACCGCGTGCCTTATAATCTGTGTACATGTCAAAACTTGCGTTTGCGGGTGACAGCAGGACAATGTCGCCCGGTGTCGCATTTGCGTAGGCGAGCTGCACCGCCGCCGCCATTGTTTTTGCCTTTATTATCGCTGTGGTATCGGCGAGCGTCTTTTCAATCTGCTGGGTGTATTCACCGAGCAGCACTGCGACTTTGACTCGGTTTTGAACAAGTTGACGTAGCGGTGTATAGTCATTTCCTTTATCATAGCCGCCCATTATCAAGATAATTTGTGCGTTCTGTATTGATTCGAGGGCTGCTTTAACTGCTGCCACATTTGTCGCTTTCGAGTCGTCTATAAATTCAATGTTTGTCAACGTTCTCACGGGTTCAAAAGCGTGAGATAGCGCGGGGTGCGATCGGTCAAACGTCCGCAATGCGTGCTGAACTTGGGACTCCGTGACCCCAAAAATCAATCCGACAGCAATTGCCGCGAGGGCGTTCTGTATGTTGTGTGCCCCGCGAAGTGGGATATCAGCGACATCACACACCTTTTTGCGGGTACCGTTCCAACGAGCAAACAGTTCTGTCCGGTCTCGAAACACGCTCGAAAACGTTGAATTTTCGGGAACATCGCTGTCTGCAAAATAGACGACTTTCGCTGCTGTTAATACGGCGAAATCTTTGATAGTTGGCTCCAAACTGTTAAGAATCATCCAGTCAGCAGGTGTCTGATTCTTCGTAATTTTTTGCTTTGCGGCTTGATAAGCAGCCATCGTTTTATGGCGGTCTAAGTGATCGCGTGATAGGTTAAGTACAACGCTAACCTTCGGATGAAAGGTGAGGGTGCTTTCTAACTGAAAGCTGCTCGCCTCAACCACAACAATGTCTTTATCTGTAAGGTTTTGTGCCTCCGCTGCGAGCGGTACACCGATGTTCCCTGCGACACATACGTTTTGGAACCGTTGGGTCGTTTTCAGAATTGCCGCTGTAAGGAGTGTTGTTGTCGATTTTCCTTTGGTACCTGTGATTGCGACAATCGGTGCTGCACATACCCTCGCGGCGATCTCCAATTCTGCAAGAATCGGGAGATTACGTGCCCGCGCTTCGCAAAGGATTGGAATCTCAAGCGGTACCCCTGGTGAGACGACTATGAAATCCGCCTCAGCGATGCATTCGGGTGGATGTCCACCGAAAAATTTTCGGTACGGACTGCCCACTTGATTCGATTTGTGAACGTTATCTAATTCAGCGATTTCTGTCGACAATACATCAGCGGTGTGTGTGTCTGTAACAGTGACAGTCGCACCGGAGGTCCATAGTAATTTTGCAGCGGCGATGCCACTTCGATTTATCCCAAAGACTGTGGCCCGTTTTCCTTGTAATTGCACGCAAAAATCCTCAATGCGAGGTGTGAAGTAATCCCTACCGAAGTTTCAATGTACTCAAAGCGATCAAGACCAAAATTAGCCCGATAATCCAAAACCTAATAACGACTTTGGATTCCTTCCAACCGGAGAGCAGGAAATGGTAGTGGATCGGTGACATCTTGAATACGCGTTTGCCGAATGTGCGGTAGGACCAGACTTGAATGATAACTGACAGGACCTCTACAACGAAAATAGCACCGACAATCAGCAGTAGAAACTCCTGTTTTATCAGGAGAGCCACAGTTCCAAGCGTCGCTCCGAGTGCTAAAGACCCGGTATCTCCCATAAAGACTTGCGCGGGATGACCGTTATACCATAAAAATCCTAAACCCGCGCCGACTAACGCTGCACAAAAAAGTGTCGTAACTTCGCCGCTCACCGGTAGGTGAAAAATATTAAGGTACGCTGCGATTTCATTGTGGCTCGTCATGTAGCCGACTACCCCTAAGG
>RKRO01000366.1 GCA_007571355.1 Candidatus Poribacteria bacterium
CACAGATGCGATTACTTCAGTTGCCTTCAGCCCCGATAATCGGACCCTTGCAAGCAGCAGTGAGGATACCACAGTGCTGTGGGATGTTGTTACTGACACCCACAAAGCAACCTTCACCGGACATACAGATATCGTTGTGAGTGTTGCATTTAGCCCGGATGGCAGTCTCCTTGCAAGTGGTAGCGACGATAACACCATAATTCTATGGGATATTGACACTGGCGAACCGAGAACCACCATCGTTGCACACACGACCGGGGTTAATGATGTCGTGTTCAGTCCAGATGGTAGAACCCTCGCAAGCTGTGGCTATCGGAATGATACCACCGTGAAGCTTTGGGATGTTGATACAGGCGCGCTTAAAACTCACTTCTTTGGACATCTGTATGGTATCACTGAAGTTGCATTTAGTCCAGATGGTCAGACACTAGCAAGCTGCGCTTGGGACGGTATAGTGTTTCTGTGGTATCTGAACCCAGACATAGGCGTTAGGTTATCTAATGCCTACGAAACCCCACAACCTGTTGAAGATGTAAATCGTGATGGTGTCGTAGACCTCCAAGATTTGGTTTTTGTTGCCTCACAATTCGGGCAACCTGGGGTAGAAAACGGGGCAGATGTTAACGGGGATGGGACTGTTGATATAACCGACATCTTGTTAGTTGCTGGTGCCCTTGCGATGGATAACGGTGCCCCATCCGCACATTCGCGGTCAATAGAAGTGCTTACCGCCGCGGAGGTAGAACAGTGGTTAAGGCAAGCACAGCAAGTTAAGGACAAGGCACCTATTTTCCAAAAAGGTATCGGAGTCCTTCAAAGCCTCCTAACTGTGCTAACCCCGAAAGAGACAGCACTGCTGCCCAACTACCCAAACCCGTTTAATCCAGAAACCTGGATACCGTATCAGTTAGCAGAGACGGCAGATGCGACAATTCGCATCTATGCAGCGAGTGGAGAATTGATGCGGACGCTGATATTACGGAGACGACCTGCGGGTGTTTATCAAAGTCGTGATCAGGCGGCGTATTGGGATGGTAAAAACGCACTTGGAGAATCTGTTGCAAGCGGTATCTATTTCTATACGCTGTCGGCAGGCAAGTTCACGGCAACACGCCGGATGGTCATACAGAAATGAATCGGAGACTTAACTGATGAAAACGATGCAATTTCCAATTTTAATATTACTCCTCATTTCAATCTTCTTTCCTCTAAACGCCTTTGCTCAGGATTATACACAATGGGGTTTACCTGACGGTGCCAAAATGAGACTGGCGAAAGGTGGAGTGTATGGTAATATAGTCTTTTCGCCAGATAGTACGCTGCTTGCCGTTTCAAGTGACATCGGTATTTGGATCTATGATGGACACACAGGCCGAGAACTGAATCTGCTTACAACGCGTACAGGAAGTGTTTCGAGTGTCGCGTTTAGTCCGGATGGTAAAATGCTCGCCGGCAGTATTTCACACGAATTTTATCTGTGGGACGTTGCCACAGGCGAACACAAAGCCACTCTCACAGGACATACAGCCGACATTACAAGTGTCGCGTTCAGTCCAGATAACAAAACGCTCGCGACCGGTGGAAACGAGAAGGAAGGAACGCTCCGGCTTTGGGATGTTAACACAGGGGTGCTTAAATCGACATTCGCTGGACATACGGACGGTATCTCAAGCATAGCATTCAGTCCGGATGGGAACACACTTGCAAGTAGCGGAAGTTGGCAAGACGAAACGGTGAAACTTTGGGATGTTGCCGCCGGTACCCTCAGAGCAACGTTCACCGGACATGCAAGCGGCATCAGGAGTATTGCGTTTAGTCCGGATGGAAACACACTTGCTAGTGGTGGCGACTGGTTGGACCACACAGTTCGACTCTGGGATGTTAACAGTGGTGAACTAAAAGCAACGCTCATAGGGCACATGGGCGAGATTAAGAGTGTCGCGTTTAGTCCCGATGGGAATACAATCGCAAGTGGCAGTGAAGATAGGACAGTATGTTTATGGGACGTTGTGAGTGCCTCTTATAAGAACGTACTCTTAGCACATAGAGGCCCTGTCTCAAGTGTCGCGTTTAGTCCGGATAGTAGAACGCTCGCAAGTAGCAGTTCGGATGGCACCCTACTGCTGTGGGATGCTGTGAGTCTCAAAAGCAGAGCGACAATCACTGGGCATGTGACAGGTTTCTCACGTATTGCGTTCAGTCCGGATGGTCGAACGCTTGTGAGTGGGAGTTGGGACCGAACCGTCCGACTCTGGGATACCACTACCGGTACCAACAGTGCCATTCTCGCTGGACATATAGGGCCCATTGCATCCGTTGCGTTCAGTCCGGATGGTCGAACGGTTGCCAGTTGCAGTGATATAACTGTTATCAACGGCTGGTTCGTACGTGACTACACAGTAAGGTTATGGGATGCAGCCACAGGCACACATAAGATGACCCTCATTGGACATAAGGATCGTATTTATGATGTCGCGTTTAGCCCCGATGGTCGCATGCTTGCCAGTTGCGCAGGGAGGTATGATAAGAATGTGTGTCTGTGGGATACCGACACAGGGAACCCCTTGGCGACGCTGGCGGGTCATAAAGACGGGGTCCGCAGTGTAGCGTTCAGTCCTGATGGGAAGACACTCGCAAGTGGAAGTTCAAGGGAAATACATCTGTGGGATATGCCCAGTAGACAGCAAAAAGCACTGCTCACTGGGCATAGAAATACAATTTGGACGCTCGCGTTCAGCCCGGATGGCAAAACGCTCGCAAGTGGTGGTAGGGATCAAGATGTGTATTTATGGGATGTTGAGACTGGCGAGCACAAGATCGCTCTCACAGGACATACAGACAGAATTACTAGCGTAGCATTCAGCCCGGATGGCAAAACGCTCGCGAGTAGCGGAGGTTGGCGAGACAGAACAGTGCGCCTATGGAATCCCATCAGTGGGGAGCTTAAATCGACTTTCATAGGATATGCCGGCAGTAACAGCATCGTTTTCAGTCCGGATGGCAACACCCTCGCCGTTGCTGACTATGGCGGGGTAATACTCCTATGGAAACTTGGAACTACAGAGGCATTACTGCTACCGACGTTGGAAGTAGATGTGAACGGTGATGGTGTTGCAGATATTCGCGATTTGGTGCTTGTCGCTGCTAACTTCGGACAAACGGGGCCAAATGCCGCCGATGTGAACGACGACGACGTTGTTGACATTGCGGATCTCATCGAAGTCGCTGCTGTACTGGAGAATGCGGCAGCTGCTCCATCTCTTCCGATGCTTAAGGTAGAAAATGTGCAACAGTGGCTAACGCAAGCACAGCAATTAGATTTGACAGATGCAACGTTACAAAGCGGTATTCACTTCCTTGAGCAGTTACTGTGGACGTTAGCACCAACAGAAACAGTATTGTTGCCTAACTACCCGAATCCATTCAACCCAGAGACATGGATACCATATCAATTAGCAGAACCTGCGAATGTGGCACTACGCATCTACTCCGCCAATGGAAAATTGGTTCGTACGCTGGTGTTAGGATATCAGTCTGCCGGTATTTATCAGGATCAGAGCCGTGCAGTGTATTGGGATGGTAAGAATGAACTTGGTGAACCTGTTGCCAGTGGTATCTATTTCTATACATTGACAGCAGGAAATTTCGCAGCAACGCGAAAAATGTTAATACGGAAATAGGAAGCCATCAGCCGTTAGCAGTCAGGTTGCCCTAACTTCACCAATGCGGCGATATCCGGTTCATCGCCTGCAAGTTTTGCGAAACTTCCATCCGTGATAGTGTGTCGAATCCCCCGCATTAAACTGATATAAAAATGTAGGTTGTGTAACGTGTGCAGTTGCGAGCCGAGGATCTCATTTTCGATGTGCAAATGTCGGAGATACGTCCGTGTGAAGTTTTGGCAGGTGTAACATGTGCATTCTGGATCTAACGGACTGAAATCCCATCTGTATTTCGAGTTACGGATGCGGATGATACCAGTTGTTGTAAAAAGCGAGCCGTTGCGTGCATTTCGGGTCGGCATAACGCAATCGAACATGTCAATCCCACATCGGACACCATAGACCAAATCTTCAGGTGTGCCGACTCCCATCAAATAACGCGGCTTATTTTGGGGTAAGAGCGGGGAGACGTATGCAAGAGTCTCATACATCAAACCCTTTTCCTCGCCGACACTTAAACCGCCAATAGCATACCCCGGAAAACCGATTGAGACTGTACCCTCCACGCTCGCCTGGCGAAGGTCGCGTTCCATTCCGCCCTGCACAATGCCAAAGAGTAACTGATCCGAATTCTGGTGTGCATCTTTACACCGTGCCGCCCACCGCAACGTCATCTCCATTGAATTTTTGAGATATGCGTACGCGTTCGGTAAAGCGGGGCACTCGTCAAACGCCATGATAATATCCGCACCGAGAGCATTCTGGATGTCGATGGATCGTTCGGGACTGATAAAGTGTTGGGTGCCGTCTATCGTAGACCGGAACGCCACGCCTTCCTCCGTAATCGTGCGTAGAGGACCGAGGCTGAAAACCTGAAATCCACCACTATCGGTCAAGATAGGGTACTGCCATCCCATAAACGCGTGTAAACCACCTGCCTCTTGGACAATCTCATGTCCGGGACGTAGGTAGAGGTGATAGGTGTTCGCAAGAATAATTTCCGCCCGAATCTGCTCAGAAAGCACCTGCGGGGTGCAAGCCTTCACCGTCCCGCGTGTCCCGACAGGCATAAATACCGGTGTATTCACAACACCATGCGCTGTGTGGAGTTTACCGACCCGGGCCGCAGTGGCGTTATCTTGATGGATAAGTGTATAGGGGGAATCTGTCATGTAGGGTTATCCGTTACCAGTTACCAGAAAGAGACGCTTGAACTATCCGAAACATCTTTCACTGGTTCCTGGTAACTTCTTTTTAATGGATAATCTTCGCATTAAGGACAGGACTGTCCTGTACAAACGGTTTGCCGTTGATTGTGGCAGATCCTCGGAATCTGAACTGATAGGTCTTATCTTCCAAGGAACCGATAGCTTTCAGCGGTACTTGAACTTCGGTTTCATTTACAGGAATCGTAACAACTTCCGTGGTGAAACCTTCTGGCAAACCGATGGGTGTCAACGTGACAACATCCGTAAAACCGCCTTGACGGACGACTGTTAGCGTGAGCATCGCCTCTTTTGTCACCGGAGCTTCGTTTTCTGTCGTTTCGGTATCCGCAGTTGGGTTCGCCGCAATCGCCAGAGTGTCCGCTTGTGCGTTGGCGTTTGCGGCGCTGTTTGCAGCAACTGTTGTAGGGAAGACGATACTAAAACGTAAAGGTTCTACGGTTACAATGAAGGGTGCCTCAAGGATCGTCAACGGAATAGCAGGTGTTGATTGACTCACCGTCTCTCCGTTAACGCTCGCTGTGCCAACGACGGAAATATAGTTGATACCGGGTGGCGGCACAACGGAGAACTGTTCCCTTCGTTCAAAGCTTCCGGCTCTTACCGAGAGGACTGCCTCGTTTTTACCTGCGGCAATACTGACAGCTGCTGCGGTCACACGGGGAGGCAACCCGACAACTGAAAGCCTGATGGGACCTGTGAAGTCATCGCGCTTACTCGCTGTCACATGGAGATTAACTGTTTTATTATGTGTAACACTCGCACTAATCTCAGCAAGCGTCAACGTGAATTCGGGTGCTTCCATCACGGTTAGGAGCATCGGAGAAGGTGCAGCAATCCGTTCCACCTGACGACTCCCGACAGCACTAACACCTGCCACGGAGAACGGCATCAGACCGAGGGGGGCATCCCACGGGGCTGTTACTGTGATGACGGCCTGGTTTTTTCCGACTTCAATGACAGCAGGACTCACGTCAAATGTTCTCGGCAGTGTAGGACAGTGTAAGCGGATAGGACCGCTGAGTCTATCAAGGCGGCTAACGTTAACCTGCATGGTAAAAGTACCACCACGGCTGACGCGCGGACTATCTAAACCGGATGGACGATTCTGGCTGTCAAGCACGACCGCACTGAGCGTGAAGTCCGGTTCCAACGGATGGATATGCAAGCGATATGAATAAGCACTCCCACCTTGGTTGTTCAGGTCTCGGATAGCAATGGAATATTTCCCTACCTGCGTGAAGTTTCGCTCAATACGTGCATCGGTACCGCTGGCATCATCGTTGACCGCCAAAACCTGGTCGTTCTCAGCACCGTAAAGCGTGAGAAGGGCATCTAATTGCGATGAGAGTCTCAGTGCTTCCACTTCGAAAACGAGAAGTTGCGGCGTTTTTATCTCAAACGAAAACCGATCAACATCACCCGTTTTGTCAATTTTTCCGTTGATTGTTATCGGCGTGTTTACAGCGTTCGCTTTTTCAGCAGCATCGTTGGGTTCACTTTCCATCAGTTCTACCAAACGACCGATAGAAAATGGCTGTGGATTGCTTGCCAATCCAGAAGGTGTTTTTACGCGTAGTGTTTGGGCACCTGTCGGTGTTTCAGCATCTATCGAAACCTGGATCGCGTTCACATTTTCGAGATTCGCGCCGGTGACAGCAATCGTATTGTCTGTTCCGCGTCGTCCCCCGAGCGGAAAAATTGTCTCAAGGTACGGTAACTCACCGATACTCAAACGATAACGAAATCCACCGCCACCTTTGTAACGGATGTCTCGGATATGGAGTGTGTATTTACCTGCTTCAAGTGCGGTGTAATCGAGGAATGAATCCAACCCACTGCCGTGTCCACTGTTCGCCACTTCAGCCCCGTTGGGGTCTTGCAGCACGAGATACGAATCCAATGGGGAACCGATACGTTGTGCCGTTACTTCACAGATAAGTCGTGCATTCTTCTTCAGGTTAAAACTAAAACTGTCCTTGTCATCAATGGAGGCAATCACACCATTGACTGTGACAGGCAGCTCCAACGAGTTTGACATTTCGGTCTTTTCAACCGTCTCGTTTTCGTTGACTTCCGGCAGGTTACCAACAACAAAATTTTGCGCGTTGGAAACACCATAAGGCGTGACGATTCGGACCTGTTGTATGCCCAACGGTGCATCCGGATCAATCGTCAAAGAGGCGACTAACCGCACATCGGTCGGGACACGTCCAGAGATACCAATGCCATTAAACAGAACCGCTGCTTGCTGGGTCGCCTGCCTGATCTCCGCGGTGATGCCGCTCCCGCTGAACCACACAGCTGTTGCTGTGTCAAGGTTCTTACCAGTTAGGATCACTTCTACGTTTTGTCCCTGTTGCGCCCCTTGTACGGAGATGCTCGATAGCGCGGGGACAACCTGGGCATTCGCGTAATTCACCGCTGTAAAAAAAATAGACAAGAAAAGGAAACAGTACTTGACTGGAAGTCGAAGAGCAGACAAACTGACGCGTCTCCACAATATCCGAAATAACTTGTTAGGCATTTCGATCACCTTTTTTATATTTCCTTGCGGTTTGGTAAGGTAGATCAGTCATTTTCACGTTCCACTCCATAGATCCGCTTTCCATTTCATTACAAGTTGCGTTTCTTGTTTTTCTCAAAACTGTCGTCCGTAATGTAATGGTTTTCACTGGGAAGCAGGATCCTTTGCGCTAACCTTTGAAAGAACACATCTACCTGATTAACCGCAAGGAAACTTAAAAATTAAAATATCCCGACAATAGGTTCGCCTTTCACCAATTCACGGGGTTGATCTAAATGGTTGTAGACGATTGTGTGCGGGTCAATACCAAGGGTATGATAGACCGTTGCGAGAATGTCGCGTGGATGCACTGGGTTTTCAAGCGGTGTTGAGCCTGTCGCATCCGATTTCCCGTAAACTTGTCCCCCTCGGACACCTGCGCCTGCAATCAAGCCTGTATAGCAATAGGGCCAGTGGTCGCGTCCATCCGGTGCATTGCTGTTACCGGAGGTGCTAATCCCCATCCGTGGGGAACGTCCGAATTCACCGATCGCCAAGACAAGCGTCTCATCTAAGAGCCCGCGTTGATCCAAGTCTTCGAGGAGTGAGGAGACAGCACCGTCTAACTTCGGGCAGTGGAGGTTTTTCAGTGGACCGAAGTTAGTCGCGTGTGTATCCCACGCTGTTGTGTTCGGATCCCCGTTTGCAACAGAGGGCCAGTTTACCTGAACGAAACGGGTGCCTGCTTCCACCAAACGGCGAGCGAGAAGCGCGCTCTGTCCAAACGTGTGTCTACCGTACTTATCTCGCATCTCATCGGGCTCTTGTGATAAATCGAATGCATTCCGTGCCCGTTGCGACAAGATGAGGTTGTACGCCTTTTCATAATACTCGTTCAAGGCATAGGAGTCCGCCACCTTATCAATTTCGGGCATACCCGCGTTAATCGTCTCAAGGAGATTTTTCCGGCGTTTCAAGCGCACAGGGGGTACTTCTGGACGCAAGCTTAAGTCGTCAAGGTTAATCTCCTGATTCGGGTCCTGGAAGAGGAAGTACGGATCGTAGGCTCTACCCAAGAAACCAGCGTTTCCGCCTTTGCCGATGATGTTACTCTCTTGCATCGGACGTGGGAGTTGAACAGCAGCGAGCATCGGTTCATCTGGCGGTCTGTAGTTGGCGATATGCGCTGCGGCATTTGGATGATCAGCCGGTGAAGGCGGATCCAGCTGCCCTGAGGGTGCGACCTTGTCCGGTGTTTCACCGGTAACCATCTGATACATCGCGGCGGTATGGTTGAAAAGCCCTGCCGGCGTATAACTGACGGAACGGATCAAGCAGGCTTTGTCCATCTGCTGTGCCAAACGCGGCATGGTTTCGGAGAGTTGAATGCCTGGTACATTGGTCGGAATCGGTTTGAATTCACCCCGAATGTTTGAAGGTGCATCGGGTTTTGGATCCCAGATGTCGAGATGGCTAGGACCGCCTTGTAAAAAGAGAAGGATGACCGAGTTGGCTTTCCCCCATCCGTTAATCGGTTTCGCGGGGTCAACTGCCGTATTTGCGTTCGCTTGGAGTGACAATACCTGTGGCAGACTAATGCCGAGCATCGCCGCACCACCGACACGTAGAAATTCACGACGTGAGAACCCGTCACATAAGCGTCCGGGTAATTGTGGTAACGATAACATCTATTGTGTCCTCCGTTTTTTAGCGTTATAAGTTGCAAGTTATCGGTTATAAGTTAAAGAGGTTTGCTTGAGAAAGTTTCAAGGTTCCTCTGTAACTTATAACTCATAACCATTTAACGATTGAATAAAAAGGCGGGACTGTTGATTAGTGCCCACAGCAAATCTTGTACACCTTCTTCTCTGGACTCAGCCTTCGCGATGTGTTCAACCGCTACTGCATATTCGTTCTTCTCAGGTAACCGAGAAAACGTTGCAAGATATAGTTCCTCAACGAGAACTCGGTCGTCTTGATTCGTTTTGATGAGTTTTGCGACACGTCCTTCTGGGTCAATGAGTGCCTCTGCAACCGTGGGGCCATTAATGAGATTCATTGCATGTGCAAGGCTAACCTCACTGGTACGTTCACATTCACACGATGTTTCGCGTTCGGGTCTGCCGAAGAGTTTCAAGAATCCGTCGTCTTTGACCTTGCTATCGGGTAATTGGGCTGCTCGGAAGTTTTTGGGCACCTCTTCAAACCGTGGTCGGCTCCCTGTTGCGATCCCGATAGCATCTAACAACTGTTCAGCTGTTAAACGTCTGGCGACGGCGTGTGAGAAGTTAATGGTATCAGACGCATTCCACTTATTCGTTTTGATGCTCTGTTGATACGTTCGTGAACGGGTGATCGTCTTCATGATATGCTTCATATCGAACCCACTGTCGACGAAATCTTTCGTCAACGCATCAAGCAGCTCGGGGTTACTCGGCGGATTGCTTGTTCGGATGTCGTCAACAGGTTCAATAATTCCGCGTCCCATGAAGTAACTCCAGATGCGGTTGACACCTGCGCGTGCGAACATTGGGTTATCTTTTGAAGTAAGCCATGTTGCGAGCACCTGTTGCTTATTACCGGTTTGTACCGGGACTTCCCCAAACGGAACGGAGGGGTTAATCACGGCTAATGTTCGGGGGTGTTGCACCGGTTGAGGGGTATAACTTGCGTAGACGACTTCATCACCAGGGAGCTGCCCGGGTTTTACTTTAATATCAGCGAAAAATGCACCGAGCTCATAATACTGATTTTGTGTCCATTTCTCAAACGGATGATCGTGGCACTTGTTGCAAGAGAACCGGACCCCTAAGAAGAGTTGCGTTGTGTTCTCCACAGCAGCCGTATATTCACGTGAAACACGGAAATAGTTTGCAGCGGGATTTGCATAGGTGCTTCCGCTTGCAGTGATTAGCTCCCGCACGAATTCGTCGTATGGACGATTTTGTGCAATAGCTTGATGGATCCATTGTCGGAAGAGCCAGACACCGCGCTCACCGAGGAACTTGCGATTGGACTGCAAGAGGTCTGCCCATTTATGCGTCCAGTGGTCAACAAACTCGGACGTTTCGATGAGTGCGTCAATCAGTTTCTCGCGTTTGGTTTTAGAATCCGTAGGATCAGTGAGGAAGCTGCGAGCCTGCTTAGGTGTTGGTGGTAAACCTGTGAGATCAAAATAGATACGCCGTACGAACTCTTCATCGGTACAGAGCTCGGATGGCAGAATTTTCATCCGCTTGAGTTTATTGTGGACGTGCGTATCAATGTAGTTGTATTCAGGCGTTTGTACCCACTTGTACCCGCTTCTATCGCCCATAACGATGATGCCGTTGGTACTGTATGCGCCTTCATATCGGGTGAGGATAGCAGTTTCGCCGCGACGTTCTGCGGTTACCACACCGTCATCTGTGATTTTTGCAACTTCATTGACGCTGCTCGTAAATTTCGCCTCACGGGTGACATCTCGCGTCGTACCATCCGGATAGTGTGCAATTACGATAAGTTGCTGTTTCATCCCCGGCATAGCGAGTTCAGCGGAAGCTGGTATAACCTCTAACCTTTCGACCCGCTGCGTCGTTTCGACATCAGAGTTCGCGCCCTCTGTTATCCATTGATGGATCAGTTCGTAATCGCGGGATTTGGGTACAATGACCTGTCCACCTTTGTGGGGGACTTCGGATGTCGGTTTGAGGAGCATCAGGCTCTGTTCAGGGAACGCTCGGTTGAAGCGTCTACCGGAGATATCCTTAATCAAGAGTTCATAATCAAAATCGGGATCATAGCCGCGAAGTGAAAGTTTAAAACCATTTTTACCTTTTGCTGCCCCGTGGCATGTACCATTATTACATCCAGCATGGCTCAGGAGCGGCATAACATCCCGCACGAAACTGACAGGTCGTGCTTCAATGCTATTGACGGTAATCGGTAATTCGGTGCTCACACCCTTGACAGTAACGACGATGTTCGTCGTACCGACGAATTCCGGAAAGATATAACCATCTTCATGCACCTTTACGGTGGCATTCGCAGGTGTCAACACAGCCCACGGTGTTACATCCACCCATGTACCATCTATCGTCTTCCCCGACACAAGGACGCGTCTGCCATCACGGGCGTGCTCCAATGTCAGCGACTCGGGATGAACCCTCAACGCCGTTAGAGCGACACTTGCAAGCCACTCTTCCGCTGTCGGCACTTCGGCACTTGCAGGCCGCGCCATCTCACTTTGCACTGCTAACTGGAACGCGAAGCAGATGGAAAATGCAACAAGAAATGTAGTTACAAAGTTAAACCTGGGTTTCATCAAAAATTCGGCGTAGGGACCTCCGACCATAACTGGCGGAGGAGACACCGACCTCCTTTAATTATTGGGTTTTGCTCCATTTCCGCTGGCATCGGAAGATGGGCTTCTCCCTAATCCATACGAAAGTTTGGACAATATCCATCATATAGAATTTTGCGATCAGGGTGTTTCATATTCTCTGTTTCTTTCACAGAACATTTTATTTCTATTCCTGATCTTTCAAGTTTCCCCAGACTATCGGTAACTTATCACCGGCGGAAACATCCAAAAACTCGGATTCACTTGCCAACCAGTTGATAACGTTTTCTGTAAGTTTCTCTATTTGATCAATACTCTCGTTGTTCTTATGGAAATTTGGGAGCCGCCAGTTCATATTGAACACCTTACCGCCTCCAGCCTCCCAATAACCAAACGCTGCAATCCTATCCGTGTAATTGGTACCGCCCTCCCAAGCATGTGCAAGGGTCGTAAAATTCTTCCAAATCGTATCAAAATAGTCACCACTGACTGGATATCCGGTTGAGTTAACCTGAATCCAATCCTCGACTTGCGGTGTCTTTCCATCAACATTCTCAAGTCCCTCTACCAACCCGAGTTCCAGCGTCTCTTTGAGGACGATGATACCGACATTGCTTCCATCATTTTCAACGGGTCCAAATTGCCGTGGTTCCGCGTTTTCTAACCCCAACGGCGTCGCATATCGAATAGCAGCACCTGTCAGCAGCACTGCGCCGCCGCTTTCAGCATAATCTAAAAACGCATTTATTTCTGCGTCGGATAACCCGCCCGGATCGGCATCACCATCATGCCACCAGACAACAGCGAACTGCTTGAACGTATTGCTCTTCAAGTCTGCCTTAGTGAGTTGTTTCGTTTTGAACGTTTTTTCAGCAAATTCTAATGCTGGCGCAGTAAAGTCACCTTTATCACCAAGATAGACGAAACCGACTTCTATAGCGGCGTTACCCATACTTATACCAAAACAGAGAAGAAATGTCAAACAAAATACCATTTGGCGAAACTTGTTAGCCAAATCTTGCAATTTAAAAGTCCGTTCCATACTCTTTCCCTCCCATTTTCTATAGATAATATCATACAATACTGTTTTTATCAAAGCATTTGATGGCATTCGTGGAGTCGTTGATTGGCGACTTTCACGAAGCCGGGTTGAATCTCGAATCCGATAAAGTCTCGTTGATGCCGCTTACAGACGACTGGACAGGTGCCTACCCCAGCAAAGGGATCTAAAACCAGATTCCCTGGCGATGAACTTGCCAACACGATTCGCTCGATTAATTTTTCTGGCTTCTGGATTGTGTTAAGTGCCTCTCTGCAGACCAACTCTTTTGATTTATAAGTGAGCTGCTTTATGTCTCCCCAGACGTTGCCCGGGTTTTTACCTTTTGCATTAAACTTGGTTTTTCCGAATTTACCATTTGTCACGGAGGGCACATTTTCACACCGAAGTCTATGCTCTAACTCAACAAGTTGCGAAACCCTGATAGCATCCAAATTATAGCATTTTGGCTTTTTGCCTTTGATGAAATAGCAGATAATGTCGTAGTTGTTAGTGTAATTGATGCGTCCTTGCGCAAGCCGACTCGGTTGATACCATACAATCTTTGAACGAAGATTTAAAAATTTTCGATAATCTATAAAGTCGATACAATCCGGTTTGCCGAACAGATAGAGCGCGCCGCCGTCTTTCAATTTCGGCGCGAACTTTTCGATGAGGGCAAGATTAAATTCCTGAATTGAAGGTATTTGGTCCCACGGTTCATCTGTTACACCATAAGGGCCATCACACACAATTAGATCTACCGAGGCATCTTGGACTTCATTCAACAGCGTGAACGTGTCGCCACAATGGATAGTGTTGCATTCAAGCATAATACAGTAAAACCCTTGCGAAATTGCGAAATATAAAATAAAGGCAAGGATATTATTGCGTCACTGCCGCAATCGCTATAGCAATCAAATCCATGATTCCATGTGATAATATCCTTCCTCGCTTCCAAAGAAACCGCCGGGTGTCAGTAGAAAGGCTGCGCAATTGGAGCGTATCAACTGCGGATAACTTTGTGAGTCCATTCGTGTCATCTGGTTCTAGCTTCACATGCCAAATGTTATCCGCGAAGTAATCTTTCCATTCCGTTATCGGGCAGATAATAGCAATAGGTAACATGCCTACTTCATCCGGGCTCACCACGACAACAGGACGCTCGTATTTGATTTCGTTACCAATGCTTCCATGAAGGTCCGCCTGCCAGATTTCTCCACGACTCACATAAACAGGTGTAACCTCATTATCTCTTACATTCATCAATGAAATTCCGAATCTACAAGTCTGGGTGTTCGTCAGACATTTGTTCATAATGCCCTTGCATTTGTTTGGCTTGCTGCGCTAGGAATTGACGGCGCTCCTCCAAGGAGAGGCACATGAAAGCCGCTTGGGGCGACTGTTCATCTACTTCTCTGTTAATCAAATCAACTAACAAATGATAGGCGATCGGTAACTTGGCTTTGGGGAGTTTCTTCACGAGTTGCTCTATCTGAGTATATGTGACTGTTTTCATTGCTTCTCCTTACATCGGTCCTACCCGTCGAGGGCCTATGTCCATAGCGAACATAGCCGCGTCAAAATTCCGCTTCAATAGATCCATCTTGATGGCCTGTTTATCGGGTACGTGCCAGAGATTGTCAAACTCGTCTGGGTCCTCGAGGAGGTCGTAGAATTCACCCTCCTCGTGTCCGTGGTAGACTGCCAATTTGTAACGTTTATCCCGATACATTGTTGCATAAGAGTGGTCGCGGCCATTGACAGCATCATAGTACTCACACCGAACGAAACCTCGGTGATGGTTTGGATCCGCTTCGCCTCGGAGGATAGGCAGTAGCGAGCGTCCGTGCATGCCTTCGGGCGGTGTTAATCCGGCTAATTCCAAAAGTGTCGGTGCTTTGTCTACGAGTTCAACGAGTGCGTCGCTTTTGAGACCGCTCACAAACTGATCCTGCCATACGAAAATCAATGGCACTCTGACCAAACCCTCATAAAAACGGCAGCCTTTCTGAATGAGTCCGTGATCGCCGAGCGTTTCGCCGTGGTCACTCGTGAAAATAATGACGGTATTTTCGCGTTGTCCTGTTTCCTCAAGCGTTTCAAGCATTCTACCCAACTGCTCATCAATGAGTTGGATCATCGCGTAATAAGCGGCTTTGAGCGTCTTGGCATCCCTTGCCCCGACTGGGTTTGTCCCTCGGCGTGATGTACTTGATGTCTGTCCGCTCGTAGTAACGAGCGCGGGACCCGGTAAGATCGGATTTCGGATGTCAAGCTCATCTGGTGTCCGGACTTTGGATTGAAAATCGACGGATTGTAGCCGGGTCTGCTGTGCAAGATCACTGTCTCGGAAGAGTGGCTCAGGCATCTCCGCTGGGTTGAGTTGTTCTCTGTGTGTCTGCGGTGGATTAAACGGCGGATGCGGATCGTAAATATTGACGCTCGCGAGCCACGGGCCATCGCGTTTTTCACGGATGAACTCGATGGTCTTTTCCGCGCACCACGTCGTCTGATGTAATTCGGCTGGCACGCCTTCTGGGTTTCGATTTAACTCGCCTAAAATATAGCCTTTCGAGCGCACCCAATCTGCGTAATCGTGTCCGCATTCCCAGTCGTCTCTTGGTGCGTGGCTGTATTGCCAATAGCGGTACCCGTCATCTGTGCGGGGTTCTATCCGACGGTAAGCACTTGCCAAGTGGAGTTTGCCAATCAAACCGCAATCATAGCCGATGTCAGCAAGGGTACGCGTCACAAGCGGATACGCGTCTGGGAAAAAATCGTTTCCATTGCGATTTGCATGTGTTGCGTTCGGGTACATACCCGTGAGAAAACTCGCCCGACTCGGTGTACAGATAGGGCTTTGGCAGTAGGCATGTGTAAACGCGACCCCATCTGCTACGAGGCTGTCAATGTTCGGTGTTGACACGTATGGGTTACCCAACGCCCCGATTGTATCGTAACGCTGCTGATCTGTGCAAACCCAGAGTATATTAGGAACCGTGGCAGCCATCCGTTAGCCTCTTCACTTTTGTTATTTAGCCGTTGCGCTAAACCCGGTCGCTTCAACGATACCTGCAAGGTCAGCTGCAGTCGCTGTGTTTTTCCGGACTTTAATGATTGCTTGATCGGGGAGCGAAACTTCGACGCTGATAACGCTCTGGTGTTGTGTAAGTGCACCCTGCACTTTTGCAACACACACCCCTCACGTCATCCCCGACACGACCAGTGTGACATCCTCAATTCCAGCAGGTTCGATCGGCACAGACATAAAGGCGTTCAGTAGTTTCCCAGAAGCGTCAAATATCCGAACCTTACCGTCGAAACCACCCGTAGCAAGTTGTGTGCCATCAGGATGGAATGAGACCGCAAAGACCCCGACAGCATCGCCTTGCATGCTCGCTAAACGTTTCCCATCCACTGTGTTATAGATACGCGCCTCGCCGCCTGCGCTGCCGATCGCGAACCGAGTGCCATCCGCAGAAAACGCTACCGCTTCAATTGTCCCTGACTGTGCTTCGTAGGCTTGGATAAGGTTAAAGTCTGTATTGCCAACATCTCTTCGGATTTCACGGAAAATTTTGTATAGCCGGGGTATCCGATCTTCACCAGCACTCAAAACTTGGTCTTTAGTGGGATGTCGTGCAATCGTGTTGATCTCGCCGTAACCTTTGTTGCTGGAGTTGATGTCATCAACAAAAGAACCCGTATCTACTTCAACCAATTTGAGTGCAGTATCACGTCCACAGCTTACGAAATGTGAACCGTCAACAGAAAAAACAGTACCGAAAACCCAATCGCTGTGGTTATCAAATTTAATAAGCTCTTTTTCATCTTCAACCGATAGGACGCGTACGGTTTGATCGGAGCATCCGAAAGCGACGCGACTGGCATCTGGTGAGAAAGAGAGTCCGTAAATTGTATCATAACTGGAACGCATTGCTTTGATAAGTGTGTGCGTTGTGGTATCCCAGAGCTGCACTTCGCCAAATTGTGCGGCGGATCCACCTGCCATGCCTAATATTTTGCCATCCGCTGTATATGTCAGCGATTCTATTCGACGTGCTTTACCTACCAATCGCGCTTTGAGTTTATAATTCGCTGTGTCATACAATAAAACTTCTCGGACTCCTGACACCGCAAGCGTGTTACCATCGGGCGAGTATGCCAGCGCAGTCACCACCGGCGGTACAGTGTAGACCGGATAGTTTCTCTCCGCCATATCATCGACTTCAGCAGGTGTATCATCAAGCGCGCCTTCAAGAATCCAACGCCGAAACAACTCGACCTCTTCAGTGGAGAGCGGTTCCATGTTTTGTGGCATCGCGGGTTCATCGCCGGAAATGAGTTCAATAATGAGACTGTCATCGGGTTTCCCCGGGACGATTGTTGCATCCCCCGCCATCCCGCCTTGTTTGAGATCAGTATAGGTTGTGACAATCAAGCCGCCGTTTGGATCACCGGGGTGATGGCATCCTTGACAACTCCGTTTGAGGATCGGGACGATCTGTGAATGGTAACTGACAGGTGCCTCTGCGCCATGATTATCCGCTGTTACAAACGGAACCCACGCTACAAAACAGAGTAAATACACCGCTAAATGGACCGTAAGCCTTGATCGCGATATTTTCATGTTGTTAAAACCCTCTATAAAAAGGTTATTGGGCTTGCAAAGCCCGCCTACAATAGCAATCTGCGCCAAAGG
>RKRO01000344.1 GCA_007571355.1 Candidatus Poribacteria bacterium
GTTATCAGTTATAGGTTATAAGTTAAGAGGGGTTTTGGAAAAGTCCCGTTCTCTGTGAAGGTTTCTACAGAAAACCTCTTTAACTGTGAACTAAAAGATTTTTCATGCCTTGCAGTGAGAGAAAAACCGAACTGAAAACTGATAACTATTCCCGTTGTGTTTCCCAATCCTTATGCCAGACGAGTGTATTCTGCTGGTCGTTGTTAAGGATGTCGCCAATTTCGAGTGCGTTGAAATAGTCTTCCGGTAAGATGTTCCGTGTGCCGTTGAAGGTGCATCCATCGGGCATGAAACCGCATGTCATTGCGCGCCGGTGTGAGATTGTCATATTTGCACCTGCGCCGTGTGCGACGAGTCCGTTATGCCAGACAATAGCACCGGCAGCACAGGGTGCGGATTGCGGTTCAATCTGTCGCCATTCTGGATAGACGCTGAACAGTGCGTCGATATTTACGCCGATGCCGACGTTCTCAAAGCGTGCGGTTTTATGCGTTCCGGGCAGGTACCACATACAGCCGTTCGCGAGGGTCGCGTCGTCCAATGCGACCCAGAACGAGATTGCATCGCGTGAGTCAAACGACCAGTAGGGTACATCGAGGTGCCATGCGGTGGGGTTGCCGTGTGGTGGTTTAATCAAGGCTTGGTCGTGCCAGATCCGCATCCCATCAACACCGGCGAGTTGGGTTGCCATTTTGCCGAGCCGTGGGTCGTGTATCAATTTTCGCATGTCGGCGTGTGTATCTGCCAATCGGACGCACTGTGTAAAGACGCGTGCATAGAACTGTTTGGCATCCATCTGGTTTGTCATAAACTCGATTGAATTTTCGAGCCGTTCTTCAACAGATTCGTCGGTGCATCGTCGCCATTCTTTGAGTTCGTCGGCATCCAGGAAATTTTCAATGACGAGAAACCCGTTTTCTTGGTAAAAATCGATGTGTTCTGTGGTGAGTTCGTGTCGCATTTTCCAGGGGCTCCTTTCGTGCTGCGGATTGAGGGTTTGCATGTGCCCTTTGAAAAAAATTGTAGCATATACGGTATAAATAGACAATGGAAAATCTGAATCGCGGATGATTACGGGTGACACGGATGGCGCGGATTTTAATGTGTAAGTTTCAGAGTATTCAGAGTCCATCGCGAAAGGTGACGGGACGCGAAATGGTTATGGGCGTAGACGCTGAGCGGGTTCTTGGTGTTTTTTGAGGCAGGGGGTCGGATTTGGACTCTGAAATTTTTTCATTGGGAAATTTCTCAGGGGCCTAAACCTTGTAGGATTGCGGGTTCTGCCGTTGAAAAAATTCCCAATTTTCCCAATTTGAGGATAGAGCCTATCTTTACTTGAATACTATAACGCGAGTTACCGCTTGTTTGGACCATAGCACCCCTACGGGGTGCGGTCGCTTGAATAGACTGGTTGCTATAGATATAGCACCCCTATGGGGTGAAGAAAGTGTTCGAAAAACTGTGTTACGCTGTCCAAAATCCGTTGGGAGCAACTTGGGTTAAAATAATGATTTTGTTAGATTTGCAAACGGCACGGGTGCCGTCGGGTTTCGCTGCGCTCTACCCGACCTACGATGTATGGGTGGGATGTAGCCGCAGATATAGCACCCCTACGGGGTGAAGAGAGTGTTCGGAAAACTGTGTTACACTGTCCAAAATCCGTTGGGAGCAACTTGGGGTATAAGAATGATTTTGTTAGATTTGCAAACGGCAAGTGGCATGTCGGGTTTCGCTGCGCTCTACCCGACCTACGAGGTATGGGGGTGATGTATCCTCTCATCACTTATCTGAAAACCCGCTTTGATGCATTTCGTCAGTAATCACTTCAGCAGGTAAACCCTCAATAATCCGTGTGGACTCGACGCTGACATAGATAATCCGCTCTATTGCCGTGATGAGGTCGCGGGGATCGGCAAACCAGCCGTTCGGGTCGTTGACGATGCCGCTGTCTTTGTCTTGGGTGATTTTGTAGCGGTCCATAAACCAATCCAACGGGGTTCTGCCGTTGACGACATAACGATGGGCTTCTTCTGGGATGCCGGATAAGTGGATGTGCTCGTTGACAATAAGCGTCTCTTTTGTGTTTTTATCGGTGTAACGCATCGCTTTCTGACTTAACCGATAATGTTCGGGTAAGGGTTCGCCATTGCCTGAAAATATGAGTTTTAAGGGGTATTGTTCGCAGGTTTCGTAATTGAGGTGGAGGGAGGCGAGTAACGCGCCGGCTTCGGCGAAGGCGTGGAAGTCGGGAGCATAAGGGATACGGGGGATCATCTTGGAGAGGTCGTTTGCAAATTCTTCCCGATAACGTTGGGCGTGTAGGATGCCGTAGACGTAGTCAAAGATGGCATCTTTGGTGATGGAATCGTCTTTATAATGCTCTCGGAAGGCACGCAACGCCGTATCCGAGATGTTATCTATGCGATTTACCCCCCCCATCTATGTTAAGTAAATCTATAGGTGGTTGGGATACACCGTCATACTTCTGATATGAATATCTCGGAAAACACTGACCATTAAATATTAACTGGTAATCTGGTATTGTATTGATTATTAAAGTGGAAAAAAGTTTTTTTGACCCGATACCGAGGACGCAGATCGCGTAGTTCTCGCTTGAATTTTCTGGGAAAATCCGATCTATATGATGCTTGCTGTGTATAAATACATAGTTTACATAACCATTTGTTGCTACAAATGGTCGATATGCTGCTCTTCGAATGTAGTGGGTCTCAAATAAGGTCTTTTTCTTTCGTTTCAGGTTATCCTTAAGATTACCTGACCACTTAATATTCTTGGTATAACGGCGAGTTACTTCATCCACCACAAGTCTAGGATCTGCTTCAAATTCAGAAAGGGCAGCAAGATAGTCTTGCGTCATTAAGTGAGCATTCTCGGAGCAAACCTGACGTGAGAAGTTGTAAATATATGCGTCCCTGCTAGTTACCAACCCTAGTGAATATAGTTTAAATATTGCGTTATCTGCCTTTCCTGTCTTTGATTCTTTTGTGCCCAGGGGATAGAAACTTGCAAACGCTTCGCTCCCTTGATTAATCCAATCGTGGTGTTTGTTGGGTGTGATTGTTTGCCAACGGCTAATGCCTTTTATGGATACTGCTTCGCGGAGTGTTTGTAGTTTGTCTTCGCGGGTGAGGTAGTCGCCGATGTCGTGGTAGTGGATGCGGCATTCTACCCCCCCTAACCCCCCCGCAAGCAGGGGGGAATCGGAGGGATCGTCCGCAGGCGGAGGGGAATCAACGGTATTTTCGGTAGCCGAGGCAGCATTAGGGGTTGGGTGTCGGGTTTCGCGTTGCTCTACCCGACCTACAGAAGGCACTACCCCCCCTTCCCCCCCCGCGAGCAGGGGGGAAGCAGAGGCATTCGGGTTTTTGACGAGGAGTGTGATGGCGACGGGTGTCCGTGTACCACTTCCGAACACGTTTCCTCCTTCAGAACGGCGTCTTTCTCCGGATGTTCTGGCATCTCCGCGTAGGTGGAGGACGTGAACGGAACTGAATTCTTCTGACAGACACGCCCGGACTCCTGAATCTACGTTTCCATCAATCCATGAGCCGTTGGTGACGAAGGCGATGATACCTTGTTTTTCGATTCTATCGGATGCCCAACGGATTGCCATTTTGTAGGTATCGTAGAGGTGCCGTTTATTTGTTACTGTAGCGCGGGCAGCATAGGTTTCGCTAATGCGTTGTTCTAGTTCAGGGTATTCCACATTTGGATTGTCGTCTGTAGAACTCCGCTGTCCAGCGGACCACGGTGGGTTGCCGATGATGACTTCAATCGGGAATTGTTGTTGACGCTCGGCGCGTTCGTTGTTATCGGGGAGCCACTCTTTTGGGAAGAGCGTTGGGGTCTCTGATGTGTTGAGGTTGAAGGTGTCGGTGAGGACGATGCCGTTGAAGGGTTCGTAAGATATCCCCCCTTCCCCCGCAGGCAGGGGGGAATCGGAAGGATCGTCCGCAAGCAGAGGAGAATCGGAGAAGTCAGAACCCCCCTTGCCCCCCTTATCAAGGGGGGAATTGGAGGGATCGTCCGCAGGCAGGGGGGAATTGGAACGGCGGCCCCGAAATGCCTCTTCTATGTTGATGGCGGCGATGTAGTAGGCGAGGAGGACAATCTCGTTGGCGTGGAGCTCGTGGCGATACTTTCGATCGAGGTCAGAAGGGTGAATCAGGTCAGATTGGAGCAGGCGCGCGAGGAAAATACCGGCACCTGTGAAGGGGTCTAAGATATGCACGCCTTCATCCGTGAGACTTTTTCCGAATTCGTCTTGGAGCACTTCGTTGGTACTCTGCAAGATGAAGTCCACGACTTCCACGGGGGTGTAGACGATGCCGAGGCGTTCCGCGTCTTTTTTCAGCGCGGTGGCGAAAAACTTCTCGTAAAGTTCTAACAGCACCCGTTGTCTGCCTTCACTGTTGTCGATACCGCGGGCTCGCATGCGGACGCTTTCATAGAATTTTTCTAAGTCTCGTGTTTCGTCTGCAAGTCCGAATTCCCCGAAATCGCTTTGGAGTTTGTCGAGAGCCTTTGCGACGGGGTTCCCGGATGCGAAGTCGTACTGCTCAAAGAGTGCTTCAAAGACGGGGCGCGTCAAGATGTGCTGTGCCATCATATCCATAGCGTTGTCGCGCGTGATGGCATCGTTGATAGCGTTTTTCAGTTCTCCGTGGAAGTCGTCAAACCATTCTCGGAGTGCCTCGTTTTCCGGGGAGTCCAATAGCCCTTTTATCCGTCCGACGACGCGTCGGAAAATATCAGCGACGTCCTTTGCCCAGCTCTCCCAGTATTTTCTGTCTCCACATTTCTCCACGATCTTCGCAAATATTGCATCCGGTGGAATATCTATCGGCAAAAAGAGTTGCTCGTTCAAGGTAGCCGGCGGGTGATCTTCGTTACCGCCATTCTCCTGCATGCCATATCCACTGAAGATGACCCTATCTGTCGGTGTGGTATTGAGGTCGATTCGGTTGATTTCAGCGTTGAGTCTATCGTCATGGG
>RKRO01000419.1 GCA_007571355.1 Candidatus Poribacteria bacterium
CTCCTCATCCCCTTGTTTGCAAGGGGGGCTTGCCGTTTCCAAATTTAACGAAATCATTATTATACGATAGTTTGGAGATTTCTTGTTGCGTGAGTGTTGTGTTTTCAAAGGGCTCTCTATTTTTCCCGAACTTCGCGGCTGCGTGGCACTGAAAGAAAAAGACCGCACGCCAGCGGCGTGCTATGTCTATAGCAAACGCCCCCTTCTTGCACGCCAGCGGCGTGCTATGTGTTTTGAAAGGCTACGCCGTATCTGTGACGTGGAACTAAAAACTGTCCAAAGTTTAGTTATTATAACCCAACTTGCTACCTCTATGATTTTAGGCCCACGGAGATCCTTTTTTAGCAAGCAGACTTCATTTTTAAAAAGGTTCGGTATGTGTTTTGTTATTTTTCGGCGCGAATATGAAAAGCCGACAACATTGGTCGTTCCTTGAGTCTGGGAAGCACGAGCCACGCATTCGGACTTTACGCAGTATACTGCATATATTAGGCGGGAAAGATGTGAGGTTCGTAATTTTGAAATAAGAAAAACGGAAAGGCACGAAGGTGGTAAATTCGTGCCCCAATTGTCATTTTTTTTTCTTGCTATTTTTCTTACAATAGCCTATGCTAAACATTAGAAATATAATACATCTTTTTAGGAAATTTTCATGTCCAACCAATTAGCAATTTCAGGCGGGACACCTGTCCGCAACACAGAAAGCGAACCGTGGCCCGCATGGCCCCTCACGACAACCGAGGAGTGGGAATCGAAAATCGAACCGCTGCTCCGAGATGTTTATTTGAGTGGAACCGAAGGTTCCGGTGGCACGATGATTAACCGTTTCGGTGAACAGTATGCCCAATATACGGGTACAAACTACGCGCTCTTCATGCCACACGGCACCGATTCAATTAGTGCAGCCTTAGCTGGTGCCCTGGATCTCGATGGTTTCAGCGATGGCGGCGAAGTGATCGTACCAAACTATACGTTTGTAGCGACTGCAAGTGCTGTCTTGGAACGCCGATGCACTGTTGTGTTCGTAGACATTTCACCAGAGACGTTTACGATTGATCCAGCCGGCGTTGAAGCTGCTATCAGGCCAGAAACATGTGCGATCTTGCCTGTCCACCTCGGCGGTCATCCAGCAGATATGGGGGCGTTACGAGAGATCGCCCAACGGCATCAACTTGCAGTTATTGAGGACTGTGCACAGGCACACGGTGCCGAATACCAGACCCAAAAAGTCGGATCTCTCAGCGATGTCGGCGCGTTTAGTTTCCAAGCCTCGAAAAATCTGACCTCCGGTGAAGGCGGCATGGTCACAACAAATGACAAAGACATTCACGACCGCGTCTGTGCTTTTATGAACGTAGGCCGTGCCCCCGGTGGTGCAAGATGGGAATATCCGCGACTCGGCTGGAACTACCGGCCGTCAGAATACCTCGCGGCAATCCTGCTTGTGCGGTTGGAGCACTTAGAGGCGCAAACCGATCGCCGTAACCGTAATGCTACGTATCTCTCCAATGCCTTAGCAGCGATTGATGGCATCACACCCCCGCACCGTGCACCGTGGGCGACGAAGCACGGTTATCACCTCTATTGCCTGAAGTATAATCCTGAAGGGTTCGGTGGCAAATCCCGGCAGGCGTTTGTCGATGCGCTTTCTGCTGAAGGCATTCCCAGTTCCATCGGCTACCGTTCTCTACTTTCAGAGGAACCCGGAATGGCACACGTAGCTGCGAAATATCCGCGTCTCATTCGATCGTTGCCTTGTCCAAACGCCGCATTAGTCTGTGAACAGAGCGTATGGCTCTTCCAAAATCTTTTCCTCGGTTCGGAAACCGATATGGATCAGATTGCGGGGGCTATCGCAAAGATTCACAAGGCGTGGAATTGAGTCCCGCTATTCAGTACGGAGGTTAGAAACGTTCCGGCCATATCGCTAAATAATTCCGATGCACTCACACAGCAGCAAACCGCTCCTTGTCTATGATAACGCCTGCGATTTTTGTCGGTACTGGATTGCGCAGTGGCAACATATCACAGGGGAGCGTATCGACTACGCGCCTTACCAAGAGGTAGCATCGCAATTCCCAGAGATCCCGCTTTCAGTTTATGAAAGTTCGGTGCAGTTAATTTTGGAGGATGGAACGGTTTTCAGTGGTGCTGAGGCTGTTTTTTGCGCTTTGGATAACAGGGTGCTCTGCTGGTGTTACGACCGTCTGCCCGGATTCGCGCGGGTGTCAGAAGGTGTCTACCGTTTGGTCGCACAGCACCGTCCATTCTTCTCTGCGTTAACACGTTGGTTTTGGGGGACACACACTAAGCGAACAACCTTCTACTTCTCGCGTTGGCTGTTTCTACGCGGACTCGGCTGTATCTATCTCATCGCCTTTCTCTCTTTATGGGTACAGGTTCACGGGTTGATTGGGAGTAACGGAATTTTACCAGTAGATCAATTTTTGAGGGCGGTTCACCAACAAGTCGGCACATCTGCTTACCATGCAGTTCCGACGTTACTCTGGCTGAACCCATCAGATGCTACCTTTCATTTTTTGTGCGCCGGTGGCGTTGTTCTGTCTCTATTTTTACTTGCAGGTTTCCTTCCTACTTTCGCTTTAGCCGGCTTATGGGTGTTGTATCTGTCGCTTGTGTCCGCAGGTCAGGCTTTTCTGAGTTTCCAGTGGGATGTCCTGCTCTTAGAGACAGGGTTTTTAGCAATCTTTTTCGCGCCGCTGAAAATCCGTGATACACTTTCACGTGCGTCCCAACTCTCCGCTGCGTTCTTATGGCTTTTACGTTGGCTCCTATTCCGGTTAATGTTCGCCTCCGGATTCGTCAAACTTGCAAGCGATACAGTGTGGCGAAATTTCACTGCTCTCAACTTCCATTATGAAACGCAGCCGTTGCCGACATGGATCGGGTGGTATGCACACCAACTGCCCGAATGGTTCCAGAAAATATCAGTTATCGGTATGTTCGGTGTTGAATTGGTCGTCCCGTTTCTGATTTTCGCGCCGCGCCGTCTACGTACTGCCGGATGTATCGGACTCGTCGGGCTGCAAGTCCTCATCATTCTGACCGGAAACTACTGCTTTTTCAACCTGCTGGCGATTGTCCTCTGCCTTCTCCTAATTGACGATGCAACGTGGAAAGGTCTGTTATCGAAACGGTTCATGCCCAATTTTCAATCCAGCGGACAGTCACCCCATCGATATTGGCGTGTCTGTGTAGTCGTAGTGGCGACGCTTCTCTGCGTCCTGAGCAGCATCCGGTTCAGTGGACAACTCTTTAGAGAGGCGAGACTACCCGACCTCGCCTGGGTTAGCCCCTTTCGGAGTGTGAACACCTACGGACTCTTTGCGGATATGACAGAATCGCGTCCAGAAATTATTGTTGAAGGTAGCAACGATATGATAACATGGGAAACTTACGGATTTCACTGGAAACCGGGGGAACTGACAGACGCTCCGAAATGGGTTGCACCGCACCAACCTCGACTGGATTGGCAGATGTGGTTCGCTGCGCTCCAAGGCAATTATCAAAATACATATTGGTTCCCCAATTTCATGGTGGCACTCTTACAAAACAACCCCGAAGTTTTACAGTTGCTAGCGGAGAACCCATTTCCTGACACACCGCCGCGCTATGTCCGCGCCACGCTTTACGATTATCACTTTACCGATATTGAAACCAAACGTTCCGAAGGAACATGGTGGTCCCGTGAACGGAAGGGGATTTACTGTCCGGCAATTTCACTCCGTTAGAACGCGGCTGGCATGCTCACTGTGTCTTTTAATTTTTCAAATCCGATAGGAGAATTTATGCCGAGTCAATTTTTAGAGGTTGCATTGGCAGCAGCCAAAAACGCTGAAGAAATTATCACCGCTTACTACTCGGGTGATGCCATGAAGGTCGAACTGAAGGATGACGAAACGCCGGTCACACTCGCCGATAGAGGTGCTGAAAAAGTTATCCGCGAAACTATTAAACAAGCATTTCCCGACCACGGGTTTTTAGGAGAGGAATACGGAACAGAAGCGGGGGATTCACCTTACGTCTGGATTATCGATCCGATTGACGCGACGAAGAATTACATCCGAAAAATCCCGATCTTCGGCACGCAGATTGCACTGATGGAAGGTGATGACCTGATTCTCGGTGTCTCCAATGCGCCGCTTTTGAATGAACTGCTTTATGCGGAGGAGGGAGATGGTGCCTTTCTGAACGGCGAACCGATAGCCGTTTCGAGCGTGACGCAACCGGAAGAAGCAATGATCTGCCACGGCGGATTGAGATGGTTCACAGAGAAAGGTACTTTTTCGGGCATCTATAACCTTATCAATGCCGCTGCGCGTTCCAGAGGGTTCGGCGATTTCTATATGTATCACCTTTTGGCTTCTGCGAGAGCGGATGTCGTTGTAGAGGCAGCAATTAGCGTTTGGGACATCGCCGCTATTACCGTTATCGTGCGCGAAGCTGGTGGGAAAGTAACAGATCTACACGGACAACCCATCACGAAAGATACTGAGTCACTCGTAGCAACGAATGGGGTGCTGCACGACACTGTGTTGAGTTATTTCAATAATGTCTGATTGCGGATTTTGTATTTCGCTATCAATATGCTGTTCGATGGTACCCGGTTAAATCAATTCTTTGACCGAATGCTAAAAATATATCAACTCGCGTTGTCTGTTCAAGTGGGCAATCTAAGGCACGTAGCAAACTTTCATATCGGCTTCCTTTGAAAGTGGGAAGTACGCATGAAGCCTCTCCATCAAACAAGTAGTGATACCTTGCCGACGTAGATCTGGAGCAACACAAGCAAGCGTTACCATCCCGAATTCTTGGATTTTACCCTCAACGAAAAGCGAAACGGGTTCACCCCAGACATGTCCTACCACATGTTTATCAATGAATGCTAAAATTCTCGGCGCGAAGTGCATCAATAAGTGCTATCTGCGATGCCTGAATAGGATGAGGATGCCCAGGATGGAGAGTCCCGCGCGGGGTCTATTTTCTTGGATATGTTTAATACCTGCAGCAATCGCCTCATGGATTTTCATGCGACTTCCACCCGATCCAATTAGATTAAGAACTTATCACGGATTTCACGTCCCAGAGGAGGATGGTGCCATCAAAACTCCCACTCGCTAAGAGCATGCCGTCCGGTGAAAACACAAGATCTTGGACATCGGTCGGGTGACCCCAGAAGGTCGCGATGTTTTCACCCGTGGCAACTTCCCACAAGCGAATAGGCACCTTTTCTGTTTCCACGCCCCTATGCCACCACGCACCAGAAGCAAGATATTTCCCACAAGGCGAGAACCTCAAGGCACGCGGGTAACAACTGGGATATGTATGTGGAAGAGTCAAGAACGTTTGACAGGTATGGACATCCCACAATCGGATTTGGTTTAGGATACCACACGCGATCTGATGACCGCAAGGTGAAAATGCGACAGTATAGACCCCCTTTTCACGGAACCCCAGAATTTCTTTCCCGGTATCCATGTCCCATAGATTTGCCATCGAGCTAGAAGAACTCGGAACACTGACAAGATATTTACCGTCTTGGTTGAATAGAAGGCGGCTAATCTTATCATCATCCCAATTCCCTTCTACGGGGAGGGTGTGTGTGAGCACAGCGTGCATGTTGCCACTTCTCATATTCCATACATACAGATGCCCTTTGCTATCCGCACACGCGATGAGATGTCGTAGCGGGGCGTGTGCTGCGGCAGTCACCACTGCTTCTGGATCCGGAAGTGTAAATGTCAGGGGCGGCGTGTTTTCGTCGGCTTCCCCCATTTTAACGGTTATTCTAACAGTATTTTCATCAAAAACAAATGCTGTCGAGTGTATTTTCTCTGAAGCGGATACAGAAACAGCTTGTAGGTCATCGGAGGACATTTTGAAAAAAGTGGGCGGTTGCATAGGGGTGGCAATATCCCAGAATAGCACGCCTCGATACCATCCAGCCCCGGCTGCCACCTTTTTGCCATCTTGTGAGAACGCCACAGAATTCGGAGTACTGACATGTAAATGCGGCACTTTGCAAGGGTTGGAATCCCCGGGGGACCACACTGCCCATTCCTTTTCTCCAGCAACGACAAAGTGCAAACTGCTTGAAAAAAGAACTTTTTCAATCTCCCACTCCTTTTCAACGAACATGTGTCGTTTTTGATGCTGTTCCACGTCCCACACGACGACAGTGTTTCTTTTCTGGGTGTTTTCTGTGGCATAAAGAACGCCGTCTTGTGAATAGCAGACACGCATGCGAGAGGTGCTATCGTAGTTTTGATAGACGTGCTGCTGTTCCCAAGTCTTCACATTCCATACGTGCACCGTGCCTTTAGAGCCGCCAATCGCCAGGGTTTGTCCACAAGGCGAAAAGCAGAGGCTGCGCACATAACTCGGTTGGTCGGTCAGACAGGCGATGCGTTCACCGGAGACAACATCCCACACCAAAACGACATCAGGATCAGGCGTTGTCCCGGCGGAAGCCGTACACGCCAGCAGGCGACTGTCTGGCGAAAAAGCAATAGGGCGAATTCGGGATCGGGCGGGGTTAGGATTGCGTGTTTCTCTTTGGGGATCATGGAACGTCGTCAGCAGTGTGCCGGTTCTGGGGTCCCAGGCGTAGACCCTCTCGTCACGGTTACCCGTTGCGGCGAGGTGCTGGTTATCAGGTGAAAAGGCAAGAAACCGGATTATACTAGAGGTGTTTTTATTTTTTTTCTTCACTGGCCGCACAATTTTTGTAATGCAGGTGCTCCGCTGGATATCCCACACTTTGATAACACCATCCCAGTTGCCAGTAGCAGCCAATCGCCCATCGGGAGAAATCGCAATGGCACAAAGCATCCCCCGTTCTGTTCCCCATAACGCTATTGGTTGCAGTGTCGCGAGTTCATACCACCATAACCCGATTTTGGTTGCAACTGCAAGGTATGTTCCATCCGGCGAGACTGCCATCGCCATCACAGAGCCCTGCCCGAACCGAGAGATCGCCCCTTTCGGTAATCCCCAGTTAAAGGGGTACCCATTGTCAGTGACGATGTGCGTGGTCCCTATTTTTTCTGACATTTCTTACGTTCCTCCTAAAAACTATCCATTCTCATACCATTAGGGGTTCCCGCCACGTTCTGAATCCTAAAATGGTGTTTATCATTACTTCGCGGAAACTTGTCAATTTCAAAACCACCTATCAATTTTACCACCAAGCGGTTCGGTGGTATCCTGTCAAATCAATTTCCTGACCGAAGGATGAAAGCATTATAACGGTTGTTGTCGGGTCAAGTGTGCAACCGCATGCACGAAGAGGTTCTTCATATCGTCCGCTCTTTGCGGCTGCCCAAGTGCGGGTTGTTGGGATCGCTGCCTGCACCGATGTAATAATTTCCATTGGGTCCATATCGGGGACAACAGGGTCCCGAATTAACCCATCTGGATAATACGCTGAAGGCCCCTCCCATCTTGCATAACCGACAATATTGTGATCATGACGTAAAACACGGTATCCACTCATGTTGTACGGATGCACCTTTATGCTTTTCGGATCGCAATTCGTTGGGAAATTCTGCCTACCCCACCTTTCATTGAGTTCGGGGAAAGCATTCAAATCTTTTAGATTCGTCTGTGTCCATTTGAACGGAGAAGCATTCGGGTTCGGTGGAATTTGCGTTTGCAAATCTTGTGTGAATTGCTGGTACCCAACTTTCTGATACAATCGAATTGCTTCTTCTGTATCAACATCAAGGATGCTGCCACGATAGCCCTTTGTTTGGAAGTGTGCATGCAGCTCCTGCATTAATCGGGTCGCGACCCCTTGGCGACGTATATCTTGTGCAACAAAGACAGCACCCATTATTAAAAACCTCTGGCACTCGTCTTCAATAAAAAATGAACAGGATTCACCCCACACATGTCCCACGACTCTTTCATTGACAAGTGCTAAACGAATCCCCTCTGGTTCAATGCATGAACCCTCAAACTTATTTCTATAGATGTTCTCATCAACTTGCTCAGTAGGTAACAACAACGCTAAAACTGCGTCATCGTCGCCGGGCTGCCAATGTCTGTAAATAATCTTATGCCGCATAGTCTTCCTTCCGGACGAAATAGTTTTCATTCATACACCAAAACGGATGCACTTTTCCAGAGAACGCGAGATATGATTTCCTTGAATATTTCAAGCGGATGTGTTAGACTACATATCATAGCCTTATAAGGGCGACATGTTTGTTAGAAGGAGAAAAATATAATGCACCTTGATTTTCAGGACGTGCTGGATTTGTCTTATGTGGTCGATGAAAAGAGTCCGTGTGAGCTGCCGATTGATCCTGCCAGAATTTATGACCAAGCGACGTTAGAAAAAGATGGATACTTTGAAAGCCGTATTGACACGTCCGGACACTACTCTACGCACATGGATGCCCCTTGCTTAATGTACCCCGGCGGCGCAACTATCGCCGAGATCCCAAAGGAGAAACTGACTGGAAACGCCATATTGATGGACTTTTCCGCGATCAAAAAACCGAACGACGCTGTGACCGCAGCAGACGTTAAGGCCTGGATAGCCGAAAACGGTGAAATCCCAAAAAATAGCATCGTCTTTATGCGAACCGGGATGGACAGATTCGTCTATCAGGATAACTTCAACCGAGAGTGGATCGGTTTCAGTAAAGATGCCGCCGAACTGCTCGTTGAAAAGGGCATAAAGGTCATCGGAACAGACGCATGTAGTATTGACTCGGTAGCAGGGCATCCACCGTTGCATGACGGTTTACCGCCTGCACACCTCGTTTTCCTCGGTGCCGGGATCCCGCACGTTGAAGATCTGTGCAATTTGAGTCAACTCCCGACACATTTCTATGTCGTCATCGCGCCCCTAAAGTTAGCACGGAGTTCCGGGGCCCCGACGCGTGTTTTTGCGTTCGTGTAATACGATTTCTGGTAATAGGTTCTCTTTTGTAGAATGATGTACGTCGCATCGGGGATTTTTGCAAACGCTAAAATCCAATGCGAAGAAAATGTTTTTTCAAGTACGCCGCAAAACTGTTCATTTGTTCCGCATCGCCATACTTTTCATGAAAATCGGTAAGGGAATATCATTATTTGGAATGGTATAAGTATTTTAAAGATGTTCCTCTCTTTCAGATAGGGTGCGGTTTTGAAACCTCGTTTGACATGAGAAAAATGATACCCAATATCCCCGAACCACTCTTAAACCTGTTATATGAAATCGGTGAAGTTGCAGGAAAAAATGCCTACCTCGTCGGCGGATTTGTCCGTGACCTCTTGCTCAAACGACCAAGTCTTGACATCGACATCGTTGTAGAGGGAGACGCAATCCGGGTTGCGGAAACAATGTGTGAGCAGTGGAACGGGACATTGGAGGTGCATCCACAATTCGGCACTGCAACCGTCACACATGAAAATATCGACCTGCCTAAAGTAGACTTTGTCACCGCACGGCGTGAAACTTACCAAGGTTCAGGGACGTTACCTATAGTGCAAAGCGGAAGCATCGCGGACGACTTGTGTCGTCGGGATTTTTCTATCAACGCACTTGCAATGCGTTTAGATCAAACGGCTTTCGGGACTATCGTCGATGAGACAGATGGATTGACGGACCTTGAGGCAGGTATTGTTCGGGTACTCCACAATCGGAGTTTCATGGACGATCCGACGCGTATTTTTCGCGCGGCTCGGTACGCTGGGCGTTACGACTTCCGTATCGCTGAAACCGATGAAGTGCTGATTCGGGAGGCACTCCCGATATTGCCACAACTCAGCGGCGAACGGATACGCAACGAAATTGATAGAATACTCCTTGAAAAGAAGGCACCGGAGATTGTAAACCGTCTTGCACAACTCGGCGTATGGGAAACTATCTCTGCCGGGTGGAAGATTTCCTCGAACTTCGCGTCCGACTTCCAAGCTGCACAACGCGTAATCGCTTGGGTATCTGAGCATCTCGCTGATGAAGAATTCGAGCCTGAACTCGTCCGTTGGATGGCACTCTTCGGTACAGAGATGCCGATATATCAAATTGAGGCACTCAGTTTCAGGTTTATATTGAAGCATCAACTCCAGAGACTGGTAAGTCCAGCACAAGCGGAGAACCAACAGGTTTCGCTTGAAAAAGTAACACACACTGCTTTTGAGAAACTTGGATATCCGCTATCACAAAATGCTGTCATTGGACATTATAACGGCAAATGGTGTATCGTTGATGCGGACCTTTCAACGGGTAGTGGAATAACTTACGTTTGTGGGGAAGGGAGCCTCTTTCGGGTAGAGACATCACTCACTGCCTACAAACACTTAAAAGGGATACTTGTGCTATTAAATCGATCAGCAAAGCCGAGCGAAATTTATAGATTGTTAAAACCATACCCGATTGAGGCATTGGTCCTGGCATCTGAAGGGATAACAGTCGCGGAATGGCAGCAAAAAAAAATAAAAGACTATCTTCTTGTGCTTCGCAAAGTTCAACCCCTAATCACGGGAAAAGATTTGATTGCGTTTGGCGAAAAACCTGGGGCAGCGTTTAAAACGCAACTCTGGAAGCTATTCGCTGCACAGTTAGATGGAGAGATAAAAAAAAAGAAGAGGCGTATTCCCACTTACGGAAAATAAATAATAATGGCTAATTTCGATCCTTTTGCAGCAATACTTTTGGTTACACAGTTTATTGTCCTGTTAACCTTTCATGAGTGGGGACACGCTAAATCAGCGGAGATGTTAGGTGATCCGACGGCGCGTGACCTCGGACGGGTGTCTTTGAACCCGGGTGTACACATTGATATGATAGGTACAATTATATTGCCGCTGCTCGGTACGTTTTTTGGCGGTGCCTTTTTTGGTTGGGCAAAACCTGTGCCGGTGAACCCTTACAATCTCAAGCATCCGAGGCGTGACCTGATGCTGATTGCCGCAGCGGGCCCCGCTATGAATATTTTCATCACTTTTGTAATCTTGGCACTCCTGCGGATAGTATTGGAATTTACACCGTTCAATCCGTCTGAATCTACACTTCATGCCTTAATATATTTGCAAGTGGTTAAACCTTTGGCACTTATTAGTGTGTTTCTCGCAGCGTTTAATATGTTGCCGCTCTTTCCGTTAGATGGATTTAGTGTTGTCCGAGGTTTGCTCCCCGAAAACGCTGCACGTCAATTTGAAAAATTAATGCCGTACGGAATGCCAATTCTGATGTGCATGATCTTTCTACCGTATTTTCTACCTATTCCCAATGTGTTCAGATTCCTGGCTCATATCAGTTACGCGACACACGATTTGATAGCGAAGATTGTTGGATTACGATGAAAAGAATCTTTACGCTCATGTTAAAAAATAAGTGCGCGCACACAGTTTTGACATGAGCCAATCTCTACACCAAGTTTCAATTTACACGTTCTGATATTGGGAACTTGTAGGTTTCATGCGACACTGCTGAAAGCACCAACTATGCCGACCAAAACAATAGAAACTCTTGGGAATGAAAATCCAGAAGCCCTGTCCACAGCCCCGCTCTACTCGGTCAAGTTAGAAGGCTTTGAGGGACCGCTTGATCTGCTTCTCCATTTGATTCAGAAAGAGGAAATGGATATCCACGATATCCAGATCGCGCAAATCACGGATCGTTACCTGGAATATGTCAATTTAATGGAGCAGCTGGATTTAGACGTGGCATCCGAATTTTTGGTGATGGCAGCGACACTCCTACACATAAAATCGCAAAGTATTCTCCCACAACTCATGCCAAGTGAGGAACTTCCGATTGGCGACGAGGAGCAACTTGTCAAACAACTGTTAGCGTACAAACGGTTCAAAGCGGCAGCACAAGTTTTGGATATTTACGCTGAACGCCAGACGTGGGTCTACAACCGAAGCCCTGAGCTACATGCCGATTGGGATGGATCACGCGCTTACGAGATTCGATCGACACTCTTTGATCTACTGTCCGCTTTCAAGCATGTGAATGACCGAGCTGCAGAAGTAGAAAACCATGCGGAGTTATACGAGACAGTCGAAGAGGAGACGATCACTGTTGAAGATAAAATTGCCTTCATTGAGCGGCACTTGGAGATTGCCGATCAACTGCTATTTGAGGAGTTGTTTCCGTTATCTGCAAGTAAGACAGATTGGATTGTTACGTTTCTTGCTATTTTAGAACTGATTCGTATCGGAAAAATCGTCACGGTTCAGACAGGGCATTTTGAGAGCATCTATATTGTTAAACAAGAACAACAGGCACCCGATCGCGAGATCGCGCCACCTCCGACCGTAGAAACGGCTCGTTCAGAAGAACGAGGTTATTAGGAATTTTGCTTATGGATTCTGAAAACGTTAACACTGTCAACCCGATAGAGGAAGTATATCTGATATCGGATGAAAAACTCAAATCAATTCTGGAAGCGATTCTTTTTGCTGCGAGCGAACCGATTTCGGTGGACCAGTTCCAAAGTGCGTTACCGGGGATAGGTAAACGTGCTATTCGGGGCAGACTTTCCGAACTCTGCGCCGACTACGAAGAGATGGGACGAAGTTTTCACCTCGTCGAAATAGCGAATGGCTATCAAATTCGCTCACGCCCAGAATATTCAGAATGGATAGAGAAATTTTATACCCGACAGGTTCGCGTCACGCTGTCTGCTTCTGCGCTTGAGACACTTGCTATCGTCGCGTACAAGCAGCCTGTCACCCGTACCGATGTTGCGACGATTCGCGGGGTAAATAGCGACAGTGTCCTTAACTCGCTCCTTGAGAAAGGGCTTGTCCGCATCACAGGGAGAAAAGATGGACGCTCACTGCTTTTTTCTACCACGGACGAATTCCTTCAACACTTCGGTCTGAAGGACGCTTCCGAATTGCCTTCACTTGATGAAATTGATGAACTCCTTAGTATACCGAACGGAAGCGAGTCATCCGAACCTCACCTGCCTGTTGTCATGGAGGAAACCACAGCGTAATGGACTACAATGCCTGGTTCCAGTGTAGCGAAGGATGTGCCGAAACCTATCCACTCTCAGACGTTATCTACCGGTGCAAAAATTGCGACGGGCTTTTAGAAGTACGGCACGACATAGAGGCACTCAAAGAAAGGAGCTCATCTGAATGGAAGACTCTTTTCGAACAGCGCTACATGCGCACGCAATACCCGTATGGTAGCGGTGTCTGGGGCAAAAAGGAGTTGGTCTGCCCGAACATTGACGATGATAATATTATCTCTATGTATGAAGGTGGCACCAATCTGTTCTGGGCTGACCGCTTCGGGGCGCAGCTCGGCTTGGGCGACCTGTGGATTAAGCAGTGCGGCATCAGTCACACAGGCTCTTTTAAAGACCTCGGCATGACTGTCTTGGTCTCAATGGTGAATCAAATTATCAACCAGTCTGGAAACATCCGTGCGGTTATGTGTGCGTCTACGGGTGATACCTCTGCTGCTTTGGCAGCGTACGCATCTGCAGCAGGGATCCCGGCAATCATCCTGTTACCGAAAGCAAAAGTTACACGCGAGCAGCTGATCCAACCTATCGCTAACGGTGCACTGACGCTTTCGCTTGAAACGGACTTTGACGGTTGTATGGAAATCGTCCAAAGACTTGCTGGGCGACAAGATTTTTATCTTGCCAATTCGATTAACTCTCTCCGCATCGAAGGACAAAAAACGATTAGCATGGAAATCGTGCAGCAGTTTAATTGGGAAGTGCCGGATTGGATTATCATTCCGGGGGGGAACCTCGGTAACGTCTCGGCACTCGGACTCGGTTTTTTAATGATGTACGATCTTGGTATCATTGACAAACTGCCCCGCATCGCTTGCGCGCAGGCCGAACGCGCGAATCCGCTCTACCGAAGTTATCAAACGGGGTTCACAGAGTTCAGTGCTATCACTGCACAATCCACACAAGCGACAGCGATTCAGATCGGAAATCCGGTTTCAGTGCATCGCGCGATTCGGACGCTTCGCCGGTTTGATGGCATTGTTGACCAAGCGACAGAGACAGAATTGGCTGATGCTGCAGCAAGAGCGGATAGAACAGGCTTATTCAATTGTCCGCACACCGGTGTCGCACTGGCCGTCCTGATAAAAATGGTCGATCGCAAACAGATCCTCCCATCTGATAGGGTTATTGTCATTTCCACAGCAACAGGTCTGAAATTCCCGGATTTCAAGGTGGCCTACCACGATGTTGACCAGGGTGAACCGCCGCCTCGTTACCTAAATGCGCCGATTGAATTGGAAGCAGATTATGAAGAGGTCTTGAAACAGATTGGCATGCATCTTGATACATAGCCCCTCAAATCTCGCCAGCAGCGGTATTTATGCAGGTCTTGTTTAGGTGCCTACCTGCTATTATCTGTGATAAAGATTTGCAACAAATTCGCAAAATGTGTTATAATTCTAAGTGTTAATCTACACACACCGCCAAAATTAAGAAACAATAGGAGTGATGGAATGTCAGAACAGTATCAGCCTAAGCCTGCGCATAAATTTACCTTTGGATTGTGGACTGTCGGTAACCCTGGACGCGACCCATTTGGTGATGTTGTCAGGCCTCCCCTTAAACCTACCTACACTGTCGAAAAACTGGCGGCATTGGGTGCGTACGGTGTTAATTTACACGATAATGACCTTGTTCCTTTTGACGCTTCAGCTGCCGAACGCGACAACATTGTGAGTGAATTCAAGCAGGCACTTGCAGACCACAACATGAAAGTGCCGATGGCGACAACGAACCTATTTTATCATCCAGTTTTTAAGGACGGGGCCTTCACCTCCAACGACCCAAAAGTGCGAGCCTTCGCAATTCAGAAGACCTTGAATGCGATCGACTTAGGCGTGGAGCTCGGTGCAACGGTTTATGTCTTTTGGGGTGGACGCGAAGGTGCGGAAGTAGATGCCGCTAAAGATGGACCGGATACCGTCAAATGGAACCGTGAAGCAATGAACTATTTCACGCACTACGTCAAGGCCCAAGGCTATAACCTTCGATTCGCACTTGAGGCAAAGCCGAACGAACCGCGCGGTGACATCTACCTACCGACGACTGGTCACATGCTTCACTTTATCGAAACGCTTGACCACCCTGAAATGGTCGGCGTTAACCCCGAATTCGCGCACGAAACGATGGCAGGGTTAAGCTTTGTCCACGGCGTTGCACAAGCGTATGAAGCAGGTAAACTTTTCCACATTGATCTGAATGATCAGAAGATGAGCCGTTTCGACCAAGACCTGCGCTTCGCTTCCGAAAATATTAAGAGTGCATTCTTCCTCGTCAAGTTCCTTGAAGATGTCAATTGGGATGGGTGCCGCCACTTTGACGCGCACGCCTACCGTACTGAAGATGAGGAAGGAGTCTGGGATTTCGCCGCCGGGTGCATGCGGAGTTATCTGATCTTGAAAGAGAAAGCACAACGTTTCAACGAAGATGCGGAAATACAAGGGATTCTGGCGGAATTGCGAGCCGGGGATGCCGAGCTTGAAGCACTCATAGCCAATTACAACGCCGAGAGTGTCGGAAGGCTGAGAAAGATCGATTTTGAACCCGAAACCCTTGCACAGAAAGGACTCGGATACGAAAAATTGGATCAACTTACATTTGAGATATTAATGGGAGTTCGGTAACCCGGACCTCATGCTTCCTTGAAAAAGTCGGAGCCTCGCCTATGAATACGCTTATTATCGCCGTTTTGAGTTTTATCGGTTTTATCGTTGCCTACCATACGTATGGCAAATGGTTGGCGCGAAAGATCTTCGGATTAGATGCCGAAGCGGCAGTTCCGAGCCAAGAACTGAAAGACGATGTTGATTACGTACCGACAAAAAAAGAGGTGATTTTTGGGCATCACTTCACGAGCATCGCTGGTACAGGGCCGATCGTAGGCCCGGCAATCGCTGTTTTTTGGGGATGGTTGCCTGCGCTGTTGTGGGTTGTACTTGGCTCAGTTTTTATCGGTGCTGTCCACGATTTTGGCGCACTTGTTGTCTCACTCCGCAACCGCGGGCAGAGCGTTGGCGAAGTCGCGGGGCGAATGATTGGCCCCCGCGCGAAATTCCTCTTCCTTTTCGTTCTCTTCATGGGGTTGACGATCGTTCTTGCCATCTTCGGTCTGGTCATCGCCCTGATTTTCTCCTATTATCCTGAATCTGTGCTATCGGTTTGGGTGGAAATTCCGCTCGCCATCGTCATTGGGATCTGGATACACCGCCGGGGACAGAACATCCTCGTCCCGTCTATTATCGCGCTCGGTGTGATGTACATCACGATGGGTGTCGGTGCCTACCTGCTACCGATCGATTTAGGACAGTGGCTCGGTATTCCGTTACTTGGACAAACCTATCTGAACGTCGTGGTGATTTGGACGTTGGTGCTTTTTGTTTATTGCTTTATCGCCTCCGTGCTACCGGTATGGACGCTCCTCCAACCCCGCGATTTCATCAACAGTCACGAACTCGTACTGGCACTGCTTCTATTGATTCTCGGACTCGCTGTAGCGGGTTTTACCGGTAGAGCGGACTTGGTCGCCTCTGCACCGGCGGTTGCTTCAGACATCCCGCCGGATGCGCCACCGATATGGCCCTTCCTCTTTATTACGATTGCCTGTGGTGCTGTCAGCGGTTTCCACTGTATGGTGAGTTCTGGTACCTCCAGCAAACAGGTTGAATCCGAAAGTGATGCCCAATATGTAGGATACGGTGCGATGCTGCTCGAGGGTGGACTCGCTGTTATCGTTATTCTTGCCTGCTGTGCGGGCATCGGTATGGGAATTTTCAACCGGACCGGCACGGGCGCAAATTACGCATTTGAACCTATTGTCGCAGCAGAAAGTGCTGCTCCGGTTACCAATCAAGATGCGTGGAGAACGCGTTATGCCACGAGCACGAAAACGACGAACGCTGACGGTACGACAACGGTTGTTGGCGGTTGGGCAAGCCATAATCTCAAGGCAAAGGTGAGTGCGTTTGTTGATGGCGGCGGGAATTTCCTTGCATCTCTCGGCATTCCACTGAAGATGGGGATCGCGATTATGGCGGTTCTTGTTGCCAGTTTCGCTGCCACAACACTTGATACAGCAACACGGCTTCAGCGGTACGTCATCTTTGAACTCGCGCAGACGGCTAATATCAAGCCCTTAACAAACCGGTACATTGCGACAGCATTTGCATTGATCCTCGCTGCAGCTGTCGCCTTACTGCAGGGACCGAGTGGACCCGGGAGCGGTGGATTAACGCTCTGGCCCCTTTTCGGTGCGACGAATCAACTATTAGCGGGATTAGCCTTCATGGTCATCGTTTTCTATCTCCTGCGCCGCAACAAACCGATCTGGTTCGCTTTACTTCCGATG
>RKRO01000336.1 GCA_007571355.1 Candidatus Poribacteria bacterium
GTATTATATCATTGAGATGAAAATTTGTCCGCCTGAATAGTAAACGGACCAAAAAGTAAAAGAACCGTTTACTATATATCTCAATATTTATTGATCGGAAAGACGCTTTCGCTGTCCGGCTTGAAAGGGTTGTTGCTGACTAACGGAATGTGCCCTGTTTTCTCTTCAACAAGTTTCCAGTTGCCTGTTTTCCAATGCTTTTCGTAGGCATAGATAACATCGAGACCTTCAAATTCCAGCCAGACACACTTCGCCTGCGGATGAATCTCGTCGTCTATAGCAGCAACGGCGTGTTCGTGGTTTGCTGACCAAATAAGACACTGCTGCTTGGGTTCCCACGCCTCTCCGGGCGGTGGGGTGACGAATAGATCCCGGTATTTCATCACCTACTCCTACAGTTCATGAATTGTTGCTTCAAGTGTGTCCGTATCTACGACTGCAACCGTCGCCTTTCCTGTCGTCCATCCGCCTGTTTCCCCGGGATTGAGCAAGAGTGCCTTTCCCTTTTGGATGTCTAGCTGGTGAGTGTGCCCATAGACGACGATGTCGTAATCGCCGCTTTTGGCAATCGGGATGGCGAGTTCAGGGTAGTGCATTACGGCGATATTTCTGTCCCCGAGCGACACACTTGCAAGGTTGGGGTGCACCTCACCACCGATGGTTTCAAACCTTTTGGCAACAACAACGCGTTCGCCATCGTTATTACCGAATACGCCGACAACGCGGCAGTTCAAGTCCGCTAACGGATCAATCGCAAATGGCGCGATAAAGTCGCCAGCGTGGACGACGAGATCTACACCGAGTTTATTGAAAAGTGCAACAGCGCGTTTGACGTTTGGGATGTTGTCGTGGCTGTCGGACATAACACCGAGTTTCATATTTTAAATTTTCCTTGCGGTTAAACGACGTGGTTTGTGTTTTGACGGTTTCCGCTCAATATCCGCCCTCCACTTCGTTTCGGGCTCCGGTTTCGCGGCTATTTTATCTGTAGAAGTCGAGATTACCCGGGGAGTTCAAAGAAACACTCAAGTAATCCCTTCATTAAATTAAGAACTTAGGTTTTGCAAAATGGGTTTAGGCGATTATTGAGATCGGCACTCTGTGAATAACGTTTCCGAGGTAGCCTTTGGGGTTCCACGGTTGTGTGAAAGGCTGCGCGGCACCTGTATCGTCATAAGCCCGCGCCCAGATTTCATAGTAGCCTCTGTTGGCAAGGGTGAGTTCGGTTTCCCAATGGAACCAAGCGTACGTGTTTGAGGGTGGAATTAACCGAGTCTCTTGCCACTGCAGACCGAAATCTGTGGAGATCATAACTTTATCAACTTGATTTTCACCTGCCCACGCGTGTCCTCGTACCTTGATAGGTGTTCCTGCGTCGAATTGTAACCCTGATTGCGGCTGGGTAATCAAGGATTTAACCTGCCATGCAGTCGCAATAACCATATCCTCAGCCGGGGGTTTATGTCCGGGCGGTGTCGGGTAAGCCGGGATGCGATAGGAATAGCCGCTCATCTTTCCGGAATCGTGAACCCTATCTCTCACCCAGATACGGTTGAGCCATTTTTGCATCGCGCTCCCGATCCATCCGGGGACAATCAATCTCGCGGGGAACCCGTGGGCTGCGGGTAACGTTTCGCCATTCATCTTCAAAGCGATGAGTGTATGTGCGTCCATCGCTTTCTCAATTGGGATGTCGCGTGAAAAAGGTTCGCTGCCGTCGTTAGGGACATCACCGCCGTAGTTTCCAGTGTAGACAGCACTCGGTTTCACACCCGCGGCCTGTAAGACATCGCGCAAGCGTACACCGGTCCATTCACTACAAGCGACCGCGCCGCGTTGCCAGGGAGTCCCGCTGACCTCAGGTAAGAACAGACCTCTGCCATTCCCGGCACATTCCACTACGACTTCTATGGTAACCTGCGGAAAACGTTCTAAGTCATCCATTGACAGGGCGAGTTCTTTATGGACTTCACCGTCTATGACCAATTGCCAGTCTCGGAGATCTTTATTTATTGCCCGTTCTGGGATGCCGCTGTTGTTACGAACAAAATGTCGTTCTGTGGGCGTGACATCGTCGTTGAGGAGATGCGGGGCGAACTCGCCGTTAAAAGGTTGCTCCGTATGAACGAGCATATCCGGCTTGGGAAGTCCTGCTGCCTGTGGGTTCTCCAAGACGATGGGCATGAGTCCTCTGTCCAAAAGTCCTCGGTCAACAGCCTCACACCCCGCACCAAACATTCCCAAACCCGCGAGTAAGGTACTCTTGCCTAGCTTGGCAAGGAAATCCCGTCTTGTTGAGTCAGGAACAGTTTCAAGCCAATCTGTAAAGTTGGGTTTAGACATTCTTTTTTTCATGATTAAACTCCTTTTTTATACCTTTTGTTCAACCATGCTTGCGAGGATGCCGAGGATTTTGTCGCATTGCGCGATGGGGTAAACTGCCATATCAATAGACAACCGTGTTCCCTCCAATTTGAGAAAATGCCACTCAGTACCTGTAGTGGCGGCACCATAAACACATCGAATGTCATTTCCACTCTCTGCGTTAAAACGTTGTGCGGCAATCATCTCTGCGACACACTGTCCTAACCCGAGCAAGGGTTCATCTTTTTTGACTTCCACAAGGCTAATGATAGGTGTCTCTAAGTAAAGTTGGTTTGGCGAAAGGCTGACAAGAAAATCGCAGGCTCCGGTTAATCCTTCATCAGCATCCACATTGAACTCGATGCCAGAAAAGAAACTAATGCGGCGATCGAAATGTTCAAGGAGTTCAACGAGTACTCCAGCGACAATGAGTTCTGATCGAGCTTTCTCGGTTCTGATAGCGCTGGCTAAGGGGACCTTTTTCGCCAACTCCTCTGTGAGCGCGGCACTCGGGGCTATTGGCTTTCTGTCCGCAAAAAGCCCAATCGCATGAACCATTTCAAGTTGGAAGGCTTTTTGCACCGTTTGTAAGGTAAAATTGCTGTAAGCCATCTTGAAGCCCCTGCCAGTTGACTGCGTAAATTCCAGATAATTACCGGCAAAAAGGAAAGAGACTGGTTTTTAATTGGAGTTCCTTCTACAAGCAGAATTTTTAATTACTTAAAGAATTATTTTGTGAACGGGACTTATCTTGAATCCATTTTTTTAGATTTCCAAGATTCAACAGCAAGACAACAATAGGAAACAGCAAGGCCTGCACAACATCTCGGATCGGTGTGTCGCTTTCCGCTACCTCAAGCAGCTTTGCAGGGCCTGCGATAATATTCCAACCGATGTCAAAGATACCTACACCAACATCCAAAGCAGATATTCTCCACCGATCTCCCGTTCGACCCGCAACCCACAGGTGTATGGCATCTACTAACTTGTTGTCTATCAGACTGCCCGGCAAATCTGAAATAACACTCCCAAACGCTTTAACTATATAATGTGCTTCTACACCCATACGATAGTCGAACCTGTTGTTTTCCGCTCTGTCCCACGCACCTTCACGCACAGGATCCTTCAAGAACCGCTCGTAAATCAATTGAATGGACTCTGCTGGATACCGCTGACGAATGGAATTCCAGTGACGCTTTTCTTCTTCTGTGAGTTGTTCATAAGGGATGTATCCTTTAGGCTCAGTCGGAAAGAACGGAAGAAAGAACGCAATGATTTTACAACTAATCAATGTTAATATGATCAATAGTAATAAGAAAATCGGAAGAGAACCTCTTGACTTCATTTCGGATATACCCAATTTGGTACGTAAGGGCGAGATGACCTCGCCCCTACGATGAACTGGCTTGAAATTCAGAGTTGACAAAACCGTCAGTACTAATCATCGTCGCGTTCGCTGAGCAACTCGCCGCGTGCAAGACGTTCGGCGTTCTCAGTGGACCACAGGATGTTCTTCATCAGTTTCTGTGCCGTGATGTAACGCGTCGCTGCCAACAGATGCATCCGTTGTTCTTCAAAGTCGTCTGACAAATCATAATGCCGGAAGGCAACTTCAAGGACCTGGAACACGTGGAGTTCTGCGTCTTCACGGAGCAGGATATGCGCAAGCGTCCGTTTCAATGCATCGACATCATGCCCCTCTTCGAGATACTGGTTCACGAGAATCTCTGCCTCGTAGACTTTTTGGAAGTCGGCGAACTCTTGGAGCCGATCTAACATTTTGGCAGGAGAAGCGTACGTTTCATCAAGGCGTTGACCGGGCCTCGGAATACGGGCGGCAGGCATGTTCAACCAGCGCAGGTATGCCAAGTAGACGACACCGTGAAAAATGCCGCGCAGGAGCTTGGCACTCGGTGCATACTGGAAAGCGTGGTACAAGGCATGTGCGTATGAGTAAATGTTCGCCACATCGTGCCAATCGCCTTCGTTTTTCAGGTGGAACCGGGCAGTGCGAACCGCTGAGGCGTAAGTCATGGCGCGGCAGATGTCGGTTGGATTGACACCGGCGCGAAGTTTCGCCTCAACAATGGCGACAGTCGGTTCAAACGCGTCTGCGAGTAGCGTCTGTGCAAACGCAGAAGTGTCGAGTTCTGCCTCGTTTGCTTGGTTGTCTTCCCAGATACTCTGGAGTCTCTCAAAGACGGGTTCCAAGACAGGTACAGCGTCAGCCCATCGAGAGGTCTCTTCATGCCGTGTTCTACCGACGAGATCAACGACGATCGGACGCAAAATCTCGTGTGAGCCTTCCCAGTTGACGTAATCCAACGCCTCGAACATCTTATTCGCAAAATCGAGGGCGTGTCCGTCGCCGGTGAAGTAGTAGTCGGTTGCTGCCGTGTATACGAAGTCCGCGAGGACAGATTTATCGTAGCCCCGATCGTTCAGCGTTAGCAAGATGCGTTCGGCTGCGCCGCCGTGGCGTTTATCGATAAAATAGCGGAACCACCGCATCAGTGTTTCGAGGTCGTGTTCCTCGTTCACTTTCGGGAAGGGTGCGCGATAAGGGCGCGCGCTTCCGGTTGTCCTACGGCTAATCTGGCTGAGTCCGTGTACGAGAAACAGGTTATGGTCATC
>RKRO01000071.1 GCA_007571355.1 Candidatus Poribacteria bacterium
GATACGGACCGCAACGCGTGCCATACCGTGGGCGAAAAGCCAGCCACCAGCGATACCGAGAATAGTGCCACAGAGACAGAGACTGATGGATTCGGTTAGAAATTGATAGAAGATATCGATGCGTCTTGCGCCGACGGCTTTGCGTAAACCGATCTCGCGCGTCTTCTCACCGACGGAGACAAGGCAGATGTTCATAATGCCGATACCACTGACGAATAGCGAAAAACCGGCGATGCCGCCCAAGGCGATTTTTATCACCTTTTCAACGTGTTCAAGCCGCCTAATGCTGCGTTTCGGTATCCAAGTATAAACAAAATCATCCTTTCCCCGGTGTCTTTTCCGAAGTACCTTCTTCACATCATTAATCACACGATTAACATCTGCACCTCTTTCAAAAAAGACGATTAACCTATCAATATGGCGTTTTCCTGACACACGTTGTTGAAAAGTTGTCAGTGGAATGCAGATAGCGTCGTCCAAAGAAAACCAACGGCACGATTATCTACAGATAAGGTTTCAGATCCCATAGCAGAATTGTGCCATCATACCCCCCACTGGCCAAAATAGTGCCATCCGGTGAAAAAGCGAGGCACTGCACATCACTGCTGTGGCCTCGGAAGGTGGCGATATTTTCACCGCTCTCAACATCCCACAACCGCACCGGACACTTCTTGATACCAAGACCACGTCTCCACCATGCACCGGAAGCCAAATAGCGTCCGCACGGTGAAAATGCCAATGCAAATGGACTCCAACTGTCCTGTGGCTGTGGGATGCTCCTGAGAGTTTCACGACAGTTGATATCCCAGAGGAGGATCTCCTTTCCTTTACCGAGGGCAATTAAGGCACTACAAGGTGAGAAAGCAAAGGCATAGGTTTTTTCTGGAAACGTTTCAATGGGTTCACCACTTTCAACATCCCACATCCGGGATACGGGGCCGTAATGCGTTATACTCACAATTTTCTTTTCATCGGGGCTAAATGTTATAAAGTTGATCCACTCTGAATGTGCTTTGAAAGTGCGCTGTGTGTGCTGCTGCTGAATGTTCCACAGATACAGCGTGCCTTCGCTATCCCCGCATGCCAGCAAGTTACCTTTGTATGCGATTGCTGCGGTTGATATAACTGGCGGCGGTTTTTGCGCAGCTTCAGCATTTTTGTGCTGGGGAAGTGTAAAAGTGGCAAACAGGTGATCGTTGTTTCCAATATCCCACACCTTCGCAGTTGTATCATCGCGACCCGTTGCGTAAATTTTCCCGTGTAGCGACACAGAGACACTATAATTCCTCCCAGGTAGATTGGAACAGGTTAGTGGAGCAGAAGGTTCGGTGATATCCCATAATATCACCTTCTCCTCTGCGCTCCCATACCCACCTACAAGCGTCTTTCCATCGGGGGCAAAAACAAGCGAAAAAGGAACCCCTATATGTAAATGAGAGAATAGGTGCGGTTGGGAATCCTCTACCGTCCATTTCCTAAATTCACTGCGGGTGGTAGAATCTAAAACGAATGGGGTTCCCTTTGGAACGTGGCTATTATGGAGAGCACTATGTTCTTCAAGAAAGCGATCGGCCCTTTCACCGCTCGCTATATCCCACACGATCCAGGCCTCATCCGACATCTCTAAAGCATACAACACACCCTCTGGCGAGTAGAATACCTTCTTCCGTTCGGTTCCATAATGCTGGAAAGTGTGGAGCAGCTCCCAATTAGCGACCGACCAAATCCGGACTGCACCATCTCGTCCTCCAGATGCAAGGAACTTCCCACAAGGTGAAAAGGTAACGCTATAAACGAAATCCGGATGTTCTGTCAGACAAGTGAGTTGCTCACCTGTTTTTATATTCCATACAGCGATATAGTTGGAAGAATGTTCGGGGTGACGGATTGTCCCCTCTGGATTTACATGTGTGAATAAACTATCATCAGGCATTGTGCAGGCGATCAAACTGCCCTCCGGAGAGAAGGCAATCGGGCGTAGTAGAAAAGGAAACCATCTATAATTGGTATCGGCGTGGAATTTTGCAACCCGTTGGCCTGTTTCAGTGTTCCAAACGTATACGATATAGTCCCGCAAACTGGAAACAGCCAAAAACTGGCTATCGGGTGAAAAGACGAGGCGGGAGACCAGGTGATAGGGTTTTTCCGCTTCATCGCGTTCCATTTGCGCGATGCAGACACCGTGCTGCACATCCCACACCTTGACGAGTCCATCTCCATCCCCGGTTGCAAGCCGCTGTCCATCTGGAGAGAAAGAGACAGCGGACATATATCCCCTATCAGTGTCCCAGAGATCGATAGGAGTCATCGTGGATACATCATACCACAGAACGCCTATGTCACTGGGAACGACGGCATGCTGTCCATCTGGCGAGAAGACGACATCGGATTCTATTCTACCTAGGCCTAATCGTGCAATCGCACCATCAGGTAACATCCATATCGGTATTTCAGGGATTTTTGCCGTCGCATTGCCCATCGCATGGTGTAGCGGATTTGCATATTTTCCCATCGCAACCTCCTCTGCAACCTCTTTTTCCATTATAACACTCATTTTTTGAAGGACAGCCATCTTGGTCGCCGCCACAAGCATTGTCTGAGGAACAAATGGAACAACCAGAGGAACCTTCGATACAAGTGGAACAATTGCTTTCACTAGACCCGGAAAGGGTATCCGCTTCGCCACAGCACCCACCAGCGGGTTCAGCATCCATTGGGATATCACTCCCGAAGTCGCCACTGCTGTCCGCTGCGAAGGTCGTCACCGCTGGCGCGCCACCACCACAGCAACCCTTCGCCTCAGCCTTTGCAGCAAAACCATTATACGTAAACAGGAACGCGAAAGTCCCCAAGAATATCAACGCAACCATGAACTGCCCGATGGTGTTTCGGTTTCGGTAAAAAACATTAATCATCATCTTTTCCTTTCCCCGTAAGGGGTGTTTGTAAAATACTAAAAACGTGAAATGTGTCAAGCGTCTAAATCTTGACCTGTTTTATCTATCGATCCCGTTATCGCGCACGGTGCGCGGAATAGGGATATAAGCAGTGAGGCGATCCCGCTGCAACGTAAACGGCATTCGCTAAAAAACCGTTGTCTGTTGGTTTGCTGGCTATGCATCGATTCGGAGGGCTTCAATGGGTGACATTCGTGATGCCCGGACAGCAGGATAGACCCCGAAAATGATACCCATGCAGATGGAAAAGAGCACAGAAATCACCATCCATTGTAGGGACAAGACCACGGGCCACGTCTCCACAATCGGTAAGATACGGACCGCAACGCGTGCCATACCGTGGGCGAAAAGCCACCCACCTATGATACCGAGAATAGTGCCACAGAGACAGAGACTGATGGATTCGGTTAGAAATTGATAGAAAATATCAATGCGTTTTGCGCCGACGGCTTTTCGCAAACCGATCTCGCGCGTCTTCTCACCGACGGAGACAAGGCAGATGTTCATAATCCCGATACCACTGACGAATAGCGAAAAACCAGCGATGCCGCCCAAGGCGATTTTTATCATTTTTTCAATACGTTCAAATTGTTCGACAGTTTGTTTGGGAATCCAATGATATACAAAGTTATCGGTACCCCGGTGTCTTTTACTAATCACCTTCCGGGCAGATTTCACCACATCGGAGACGTCTACGTCTTTTTGAAAAAAGATAATCAGCCTTTCAACATGGCGGATGCCCGTAATACGTTGTTGATACGTTGTTATCGGAACGCATATCATATCATCTAAACTCGACCAGAAAATACTGAGGTTCCTCCCTTTCGGTGCCATGGTACCAACAACGCGCATCCGAACGGGTGTTTGCCGCCAACCCTGCCGAAGTTTTATCTCTTGACCGATGGGGGAGACATTTCCGAACAACTCTTCAACTACGTTTGCACCCAAGACGCAGACCTGTGTGGCGTGGTCTATATCGTTCTCGGAAAGAAATCTACCGGCTTGCAACTCGTACCGCAAGAGTTCGGCATAGTCTGCTGTTACGCCTTCCAGATCAGCACCTCTGAATTGCCCGCCCAGGGGGCTGGTGACAAATATACTATATTTTCGATTCCGAGGTAGGACCCCTGTGACCTCCGGGCATTCTGCTTCAATCGCAGAAGCGTCCTCCAAAGTATATCGCTCCGTTGTTGGATACCGTCGGCCGCGTCTCCAGACAGATTGGCGTGTCCAGAATTGAATTTGATTTGCCCCTCCGATTTTTTCAATGTCCTCGGCGATGATCTGCTTCGCGCCGTCCCCGATAGCCATCATACAAAGCACACTTGCAATACCAATGAAGATGCCGAGGATGGATAATCCCGCACGGCTTTTATTTTCTTGGATATGCTGGATACCTGCATCAATTGCCTCATAGAATTTCATGCGACTCCACCCAATCTATGTTGGATTAAGAACCTATCACGGATTTCACGTCCCAGAGGAGGATGGTGCCGTCAAAACTCCCACTCGCTAAGCGGGTGCTATCCGGTGAAAAAGCGAGATCTTGGACATCGGTCGGGTGACCCCAGAAGGTGGCGATGTTTTCGCCGGTGGCAACTTCCCACAAGCGAATAGGCACCTTTTCTGTTTCCACGCCCCTATTCCACCACGCGCCAGAAGCAAGATATTTCCCACAAGGTGAAAACGCCAAGGCACGCGGATTTCCATTGGTAGGTGCATGAGGAAGAGTCAAAAGAGTTCGACAATTATTGACATCCCACAATCGGATTTCCGTTGCCATGCCACAAGCAATCTTATGACCGCAAGGTGAAAACGCGACTGTATTGACCCGGTTGACGCGGAACTCCGGATTTTCTTTCCCCGTATCCATGTCCCATAGATTTGCCATTGTGCCAGAAGAACTCGGGACACTTACAAGGTGTTTACCGTCGTGGCTGAATATAAGGCGGCTGATACGATTATGATCATCATCCCAATTCCCTTCTAAGGGGAGAGTGTGTGTGAGCACACAGCGCACGTCACCACTTGTCATATCC
>RKRO01000414.1 GCA_007571355.1 Candidatus Poribacteria bacterium
CGCACAATTTCAATATCGGGATTAATCGCATGGATGCCGGCGACATAGCCTGCTTCAAATTTTCGTAACAACGGCACATCTACTGCCCCGATATAGCCGACTTTGCCGGTCTTTGTTTTGAGGGCGGCGATGGCACCCACGAGGAATGAGCCTTCGTTTTCCCGATAGACAACCGATGTTACATTCGGTAGATCGATGAAGGTATCAATCAGTACAAAATTGATATTCGGAAACGCTGGTGCCACCCGTTGGATAGGCTCTACCAATTGATAACCCGCAGTGATGACCAAATCGGAGCATTGTGCGGCTTCGCGCAGCAGCGTATCCCACGTCTCTGAATTACTTTCGGCTTCTATGATATCAATGCCGAGGCTATTTTCAGCGGCTTTGATTCCTTTTTGTAACTGATCGCAATAAGCCATATCCCCGAGGCAGACACTTGGGTAAATCATACTGATACGAATGGGCGTTGCCGGTTGTTCAGTGAGCATTGTCCCTGAAATCCGCTCACAGCCGCAGATAGAGATGAGAAGGAGTCCGAGTGCTAAGAAAATTATATTTTTCGATGTGTTCACGTGTTTGGTTTTTCTCCTATAGATAACGCGAGGTGCCATTTGTTTATCGCCAAAGCCCCTACGGGGTGAAGAAAGTGTCCGAAATCCGTTGGGAGCAACTTGAGTTATTATACCGTATTTTGAAGAGGTTTGTCAAATCATTTGAGGAGTGACCAGTCGGGTTCGTCTTCTGGATTGCCGAGGGGGCCGTGGGCGTTACGGACGATGCGGCGTTGTAGGTAATTATAGATTTTACTATAAATTGCGCTCCTACAAACAAGAGAAGCAGCTCGTAGTAGGGTGATTCATCGCCCGTTACGCTTTTTGTCCCCCGCAAACAATGGGGAATTTATAGCACAACCTCACAGATTGTGCTATAATCCGCAAACTGAAAGTTTCAATACAAATGCTGATATATAAGCGGGAGCGAACAGTGTTAAAACTGTAATCCTAAACTGACGCGGTGTGCCTGTTGTAGGTGTCCGAAGTCGGCGTAGGCGTAATCGAGAGAGAGCAATCTTCTGCCGAGCGTTAGGTGGATGCCCAAGCCGAGGGTGAGCCCCTCTTCGTCGTCCTGCCAATCTTCACCCAAACGGAATTTGTAACCCCCGCGAATCGCCGCCATCTTTTTAAACCAGTACTCCATGCCGATGTTCAACCGTTCACTGTTGTCGTTGGGGTGGTTTGCATCGAGCGCAAGTGTGAGGAGGTTATCGCCGGAGTCAATGACATCATAGGCGATACCGAGTCGAAAATTAGAGGGTAGCGGGAATTCAATTGTCTCTAAAGCTGCTGTCCGCGCCGGGTTCGTTGTATCAGGAAATGGACGGTAGTCTGCTGTCCTTGGATCGCCGGCTATTTCGGATCCGCTTTCCAGATCGGGCCCGCTGAAACGCATCTCTGGTCCGAAGTTTGAGAAACACATCCCGATACGTAGACTCCGCCAACCGGTGTGATAGAGCGTCCCGACATCAACGGCAACACCATTCGCACTTTCGCGATGGATCTGCTGATGGATGTATTTGGCATTGATACCAAGGGAGAGTTTCACGCCGGATTCTTTTGCATAGAGTTCCCTAGCGAATGCCAAAGAGACTGCGGTGTCATAAGCCGAATACCAGAGTCCCGTGCCGTCGGGTTTTGCGAGCGTGGTGATTTCTGTATCTGGGACGTTGAGGAATGTGACGCTCGCGCCCAAAGTCCCGACGTTTTTTATCGGCGTGGCGAAGGCGAGATAATTGTAGCGAATATCGGCGAGCCAGATGGTATGCGTATCCGAAAAACTGGTTTTTTCGAGTTGGCTGATCCCTGCTGGGTTCCAGTAGATACTGGTTACATCATTGGCGAGCCCGCCAAACGCGCCGCCGAGACTATCAACCCGTGCACCGGGACCGATTTTGAGAAATTGGGCACCCGCCGTGCCGACATTGGTTGTGGCATGCCCGGGAACAGCCCAGAGTGCCAGAAGCGAAAATAAAAGCGTATAAGTCATATATCGCATGGAGTTCTCCTGTTATCGGATAATAGCAAATCTACCGATTTTGTTACCGACGACTGTGTTACTCTCGTCGCGGGCTTCAACATGATAGAGATAGATGCCGCTTGCGAGTGCCTGATTATAACGGTTAAGGAGTTCAAAAGCTGCTGTGCCCCCCTTGTCGCCTTGTGACGAGCGGTCATCTGGACGATAAAGTTCCGTGCTTTCGTGTTCGAGGGTCCGGACTAATTCACCGGCTAACGTGTAAATCCGAATGGTGCAGTGGGGTGGTAGGTGTGTGAAGAAAATCTTGTCCGTTCCTTCCGAGACGACTGCCCTATTCGTGACGAAATAAGGATTTGGCACGACGCGGATTTTTCCGAGATCGGCTTCAATGTTTTCAGCGTCCAGCGTCTCTTCTTTTGTTGTCAGAAGGAATTCGTCGCCATCCCGTGGTGCGCTGATGCCCCCCATCTCAACAGTGAAGACATCACCCGCCGAGATTTCTTGATTCGGGTCTCTGATATAGACGTATCCGCCTCGGATGTAAATTCGGAAGAAATCGGGTGTATCCGCACGGACGTATTCATCACGCCAGCCTGAACCTGTTAGAATCGCGTACCCGTCGGCGCGTTGGTCATTGAATTTAATTTCTTCGCCTGTGTCTTCGTCCACCACCTTGACGTGTGTATCGTCCGTAAAGGTGATTGAATATGTATGTGGACGGTAATAGGTGGACCACCAGACGTTGGGCCATGTATTCTCACCAAAGCCGGGGGATTGGATATCTACTGACCAATCTGTTACGGAGCCTGCTGTCAGTTTAACGTCAAGGATCGGGTTTTCGCTTGGTGTATCGTAAGAGACATCGGCTCCTGTTATCTTGAGGACAATGCCGTCGAACATCGGCGAGAGGGCTTCAACGGCTTCTTGATGTTCGGGGTCATACCAGTCAAAAAATTGTGGTTCGACGACGGTTTCGTTTGTCGTGGTGTTGACAATTTCATAAGCGGGGGGTTGATACCCGGGCCCTGTGATATATGCCGCTGCATCTATCTGTTTTGCACCCGACCAGACGATTTTATATTGGTGTCCTGTGACTTTGTTTGGGGCAAGCACCATCGGTTCAACGGTAACGCTTCCCTGTCCGTGTTGTTCTATAACAGTAGTGGGTTCACGGTATCCAGCGGGCTGTGCCCGTGGTACGACATGGACCATCGTTTCAATCTGACTGCTCTCCATTGCAATCAGTCCTGCTTTCGGATTGCCTGTGTCGTAAGCGGTAACAGCGTAGGTGTATTCGAGGCCGTTGGTGAGTCCGTCGTCGGTATAAAAATTCTTGATGCCTGCGTCTTCACCGAGTGCCTGTGAAGGTGTGGAAACGACGCGGAAGATGTCACCCGCGACAGGCGGTCCTGAGGGACCATCGGAGATCTGCACGTAGAGTCCGCCGAAATAGATGAGGGTACCCGAACGGTATGTCCCATCAGGATAGGGCTCAAAGGAATCTGGATCTACGACGACGTACCCGCCGCCGTCAAATGCCGGATCGTAAGCCATGACCTCCCAAAGTGTTGTGTTGACGACTTCAAAGGTTGTGCTGGAATTGAATTTGATCATATAGACAGCATTCTTGAAGAAATCGGCAAAGAACGGTTCGGCGCCCATGTTTTCAATGACTGCATCTGACTGCTTGCCGACGTGCGCCACTGTAAAGAAATTACCGGTCGCGCTCGGTTTGTCGAATTCCATCAGCATTGTCCAGTCTTCGACAGGATCGCCGGTGGATTCGTCGTAAGCAACATCGCGCCTATAGACGCGGTACCCTTCAAAGATTTTTTCGGGATCGGTTACGTCAATGTATTCTTCAATACGTTTACTGACACCGTTGTCAACCCAGCGTCCTTCGCTCTCCCAGACGAGGGTTACCTGTCCGTCGGCGGGATAAGCAGTAACCAGCGGGGAGGGCGGTGGTGCGGGTGCGACGTAGCCATCGTCATACAATTTCTGTGCCCAGTCTGCAGAGGCTTGTAAACCGGCGAGTCCCTCGCCGATCGCGACTGCGATAATAAGGGTGAATGACTCTCCGGCGGCAAGTGATTCAACGGGGCCATAAGATTGGACGAAACGTTGATCGTCGTAGTTTGCGGGGAGCGGTTCGACACCCGGCGTACTGATTAACGCGTATATCTCCGCATCGGTTGAGGGATCTGTGGATATGGTAATCCGTTTGTGAGCGGCGAACGGAATTTTTGCACCTGGCGTATCGCCTCTGTATGCATCCAATACCCGTAAACCTATGTACCCCGGCGCGGAGGCGTTGGAGAACCCGTAAGAGAGGTAGCGGTTGGGGTGAGCCACGGGGTTGAGCGCGTCAGGGGTCTGGTCGAGTGCGACGAAGTCATCGGCGGAGTAACTTGCCGTGCCTGTTTCGTTACTGGAGACATCTACATCGTAGCGGAACGCCATAAATACGTCTTCAAGGGTATCCCCACCGACATTTTTGACGTTGTATTCAAGAATGAAAAAGTCGTAGAGCGGTGCATAACTCCATTGGAACCCGTTGACTTCGATTTCTAATCCGAGAATCGTGCCTTTATTGGCATCAGGGTTCGTATCAGAGCATTTGAAGAAAATGGACTGATTTGTGGGTGTCCCTTTTGTCGTCACCCCGGGCTTCTCTGAAACGACTTCCGATAGGTCGTCAGTGGGCCAAATTTCGCTTTGTCTGCCATCTGATTCGGAAACAGCGACCTCACCGGACTTTTTTGCGCCGATCCAGATGTTGCCTTCAAAGATATAGGAATCGTTTGTGCCAGCGGGCCACCATCCTGAAGGGTTGGCCGTCGGGTTACTCGGATACCCAACGACTGCAGTGTTAAAGATCGCAGACGATAGGTTACCGACATCAAGTGCTTTCCAATCCACTTGTGCATTTGCGGGTAATGCTGCAAGTGCTAAAAT